>CADBPP010000255.1 GCA_902796565.1 uncultured Eubacteriales bacterium
GCGGCCTTTGCCTTCTGGATCTCGCGGGCGTCCAGCTGGGAGAAGGTGACTCCCGGCGCCACCTCGAAGGCGTTGATCCCGTCCTCGAGCTTTATGAGTCTGTCGCACAGCAGATCTTCGCCGTTTCTGTCCACGTACTTTTCCCTGGTCATCATCTGGCCGCGGGAATTGATGACGTTGTGGCGGATCAGTTCCGCCAGGATGTCGATGATCCCGCTTCCGCAGATGCCGGTGGGCTCGCAGTTGCCGATCACGTCCAGCTCGCAGCTGCCGTCGTCGTTGATCTTGAAGTGCTGCACGGCTCCGTCCGCCGCCCTCATGCCGCAGCTGAGCCCCGCACCTTCAAGGGCGGGCCCGCAGGCGGTGGATGCGATGACGTAGCGTTCCTTCGTGCCGACGGCGATCTCGCCGTTGGTGCCCAGGTCTATGGCGAGACGGACGTTGCCGTCATCCTCGAGGCCGATGAGCACAGCGGTGGTGTCCGCCCCCACGAAGCCGCCCAGAAGGGGAAGGAAAGTGATCACGCATTCAGGATTGAGGTCCAGGGGCAGTTCTGCTGCCTTTATTTCCACCGAGTCATGGGTGGTGGATACGAAGGGTGCGTTTCCGAGGCTCTTGGGGTACAGTCCCAGGAAGAGGTGCTGCATCGTGGAGTTTCCGCACAGGCAGGTGTGATAGATCCTGTCGGTGTTGATGCCGTCGCGTTCCCTGGCCTGGGAGAGGAGCTTGTTGATGGTGTCGCAGACCTTCTTCTGCATGACCTCCAGGCCGTCGGGCTCCTTGACGGTATAGCCGATACGGCTTATGACGTCGGCGCCCAGGGCCGTCTGTGCGTTCAGGGACGAGTATGTCCCGATCAGCCTGGCGTCGTTCATATCGTAAAGATAAGCGGCCACGGTGGTGGAACCTATGTCTATGGCGAGGCCGTATATCTTATCGTCGTCATCATAATTCACGTCGATGATCTCGTTGTTGAATACCACGAAGTTGAAGTCCTTGTCTCCTGCGTCCACGTTGGCTGTGCGGGCGAGCTTCTTCATGGTGTGGTAGCTCACCTCCAACTTGTACTTCTCCTTGATCTTCGCTTCGAAGCTGGCGCAGTGGTCCGGCATGATGTCGTTTCCTGTCACATGCAGGTAGCTCAGCATGGGATTTATAGCGCAGTTGAGGTTGTTGTTGGTGGTAAGGACGTTGACCACCCTGTCGGCGCGGTTGAAGATCTTTACGACCTCGATGTCCTTTTCCAGCTGATATTTGCATGAGAGCACGGTCTCCCTCTTTCCGTCGCATCTGATCTCTACGGCGCACTTTCCGCATTTTCCGTTTCCGCCGCAGACCAGATCCTGGGCGAAGCCCGCCTCCGAGCAGGCGTTGGAAAGAAGCGTTCCGACCTCGAATTCATGTATGGTGTCCGCAAATGTAAAATTGACCTTTACCTTTGACATGGTTCCCTCCTGGATACTTGTTGATTACTGCATCAATTATACTATACCCATGCTCATGTAGTAAAGCACAAATCTGCAGTTTTGATACACACCGTTTTAACCAAAATTGCGGCAGGAAGATGCCCCCTGCGGTACGCCACTGAGCCACGGCGGGGGCACTCCTGCGCCTGGGGGCGCCTTTTGGTTGAGCGGCAATTCAAAAAAGTATAAGAATAGTCGGTTTTTTATTGTATAATACTTACAGGATCAGCGCGCGTCAGGCCGCTGAAGCATCTAAACATACAAGTTTTTGGAGGAATTTCATTTATGATCATTATCGGCGAAAAGATAAACGGAGCCATCCCTTCGATCAAGAAGGCAATACTTGAGAGAAACGAAGAGCTCATCATCAAGAGGACAGTCGCCCAGACCCAGGCCGGTGCCGATTTCCTTGACTGCGCGCCCAGCGTGGAGGCCGACCTTGAATATGACGCCATGGTTTGGCTAATCAACCTGATGCAGGCCAACAGCGACACACCGCTGTGCATCGACAGCCCCAACGCTGAACTGCTGGCCAGGATCCTCAATGAAGGACATGTCAAGAAGCCCGGAATGGTGAACTCCGTCAACGAAGAGGGGACAAAGTGCGAGACCATCTTCCCGCTCATCGCCGGCACCGACTGGGAAGTCGTCGGACTCACCTGCGACCAGGACGGCATCCCCATGGACGTCGAGAGAAAGGTCGACATCGCCAAGAGCATGATCGACAAGGCCAACAAGTACGGAGTGGACCTGAAGAAGTTTCATATCGATCCCTGCGTCATGGCTCTTTCCACCAGCGCCACCGCCATGGAGAACTTCGAGCAGTGCATCATCAGGATCCATGAGTATGCTCCCGAGGTAAAGATCACCGGAGCCATCTCCAACATCTCCTTCGACATGCCCGTCAGAAAGATCGTCAACCAGAACTGCATGTGCATGGCGATCAGGGCAGGACTTGATTCCGCCATCATGGATCCCTGCGACAGGGACATGATCGGGACCATCTATGCCGCAGAGGCTCTCGCCATGAGAGACAAGAGCGGCAGAAAGTACAACCGCGCCTACAGACAGGGCAAGTTCGGCCCCATCAAGGCTTAATAATCAAAAGGCGGTACTTACGGTTATGACGGAGCCCTTCCGGGCTCCGTGATAATAAATTATTATTTTATTCAGAGTAGGCAAGGTGCGTAAAGTTGCGCAGGATGGGAAGTTGCCTGCGCCCGAAGGGGCCTCCCCGCGATACCTTGCTGCGTCCGCTGAGACTAACGTCTCTGACGTTTATAGCGGAGCGCTTTGGGAAAGGAAAAAAATGGTAACAAACAACACCAAGTCATCCAAAAAGGGACTTAGTACCAAGCAGCTCGTTATTGCAGCTTTATTCGTGGCTCTCTCGCTTGTGGTAAAACCCTTTGAGATCTACCTCCTGCCGGTGGCACGCTTCAGCTTCGTGGCTGTGCCCGTTATCATGGCGGGAATCATCCTCGGTCCCTTCTGGGGAGCGGGAGTCGGCGTCATAGTCGACCTTCTCGGACTTATGCTCATGGACAAGTCCGGCATGGCCCTCAATCCCATCCTGACGGTGGCCAATGCGATGATCGGCTTCATCCCCGGTGTCGTGTTCGCCCGCAGCTCAAAGATCGAGGGCAAGACGAAGTACAACGTCTACAACATCGTATGCTATCTCGTCCTCCTTGCGGTCATCACCGGACTGCTTCTGATCAACGGGACGCTGTACATTGAGGACGGCGCCATGTATGTCATCAGCCCCTCCAGCGGAGCGCCCACTGGGGTCAGCACACTGGCCATGGTACTGGTGGCAGCTGCCTTCCTGGTGTATTCGGTGATAGTCATCATCATGGTGACCAGGAACCCCGGCAACGATCCTTCAAAGCAGATCATGCCGAAGATCCTCTTTGCGGTCACCCTGGCAATGATCATAGGGGATATCCTGATAAGCGGTCTCGGACTGGGACTTCAGTACGGATGGCCCCTGCCCCTCATGCTGGTGGTCAGGATCATCAAGAGCTTCTTCACCATCCCGGTGTACGCGCTGGTCTGCTTCATCATCTACAAGGCCGCGGCAAAATTCAAGATCTGAGAAATGTGAAAGGGCTGTCCCCGGGACAGCCTTTTTTTTGGGGGAAACAAAATGTTCGGTGAAAATCATGCACATATAATTATGGACGGGATAAATTACAGGAAAGCCGTCGCGATCCACAGGGAGTCTCCCTGCGAGGCCGTCGTCAGGGAGAGGCTCGCCGCATACAGGGACGCGGGGATCACCTTCGTCCGGGACGGCGGGGACGGCTACGGCGTCAGCATGCTGGCCCGAAGGCTCGCCCCGGAATACGGGATCCGGTATCTTTCACCCTCCTTTGCGATCCACAAAAAAGGACTATACGGGGCCATCGTGGGGCACTCCTTCGAGGATGAGACGGGCATGAAGGGCCTCATCGAAAGGGCGGCTGAGGACGGGGCCGACTTCATCAAGCTTATGGCCAGCGGCATCCTGGACTTTTCCGAGTATGGCACTCTCAGCCCCGGACCCCTTCCGAGAAAAGAGATAATCTCTTTCATCCGCTGCGCCCACAGTCTGGATCTGGCGGTGATGGTGCACGTTAACGGCGACGAGTCCGTCAGAGCCTGCATAGAAGCGGGCGCGGACAGCATAGAGCACGGCTTCTACATGTCAGCTGAGACCCTGTCGCTTTTCAGGGGAGAGGACGCCCCGGTATGGGTGCCCACGGTGGCGGTCACCGACGCGATCCTCGGTAAAGGGGAATTCAACGAGGAGAATCTGTTGAAGATCCATACCTCTCAGATGGCAAACATAAGAAGGGCCCTGGAGACGGGCGCGAACATAGCTCTGGGAAGCGACTGCGGAGCCTACAGGCTGCCCCATCCCTCGGGCCTCGCAAATGAGTACAGGTGTTTCCTGCAGGCAGGGGAAGGCCTTTCGGGGATCGACGCTGTCCTGGAGAGGGGTGAGGCGATCATAAGAGAAAGGTTCGCCGAAAGAAGAAACATCAGAAAATGAGCCCCTTGAGGGGACTGAAAAGGAGCATGCCGCGGGCATGCTCCTTGCTTAATGCCTTATCATGTTCGCGGGCAGATGCTCCATCAGGAAGCCCGCGGCCAGGCCCACCACAGTTCCGGCGATGATGCCGGATATTATCAATGGGACGGAATAGTACACCAGTCCCTTCGTTTCCATTATCAGCATGGCGGCGGCGAGCTGTCCGGCATTGTGGGCAACTCCTCCGGCTACGCTGACACCGGTCACTGAAAAGAATCCGGTCTTTTTCATCAGACACATTATCGCGAGGCTGACCACCGCTCCCGAGGCGCTGTAGACCAGTGAGAACATGGTGCCGAAGAGAACGGAGGAGAGGATGATCCTTACGGCGGACACGATCCAGGCGTCCTTCTCCGACAGCATGTACAGTGCAAAAAGGCTCGCTGTGTTCGCCAGCCCCACCTTCACTCCCGGCACGGCGGTGAAGGCGGGAAGCAGGGATTCCACCCATGAGAGCATCATGGCCGCGGCGGTGAGCAGCGCGAGTCCGGTGAGTCTCTCAGTCTTCACCGCATTCCTCCCTGATGATGTCGAAAAGCTCCGCGTAGACCGGGTCGTCCTCGCTGACCCACGTGCACTCGGTGACCTTCAGTTTCCCCTCCGATACGGCTCTGGCCATGGCCATGCAGCTGCCCTGGACGCACTTGCCGCAGTCTGTGCGGGGAAGATAGTCGTAAACGTCAAAAACAGAAAGCATCGCGTTCTCCTTTCACTTTTCAATTATACACGACAGGGACGGTTTACCCCATAGTATTTTGGGTTACTGGAATATAAAAGAAGGCTGTGCCTAGCTTATTGTTCCTTCCGGGCCCCCATATATGATATAATCAGAAGAACATACGAACTTAAACTGGAGAAGCCATATGAAAAGCATGACCGGATTCGGCATGGGAGAATACGTGACCGAGAATGAATCCATCACGGTGGAGGCCAAGAGCGTCAACCACCGCTATAAGGACTATAACTTCAGATTCGCTTCAAGGCTCTCGGCCCTGGAGAACAACGCCAGGAACCTGGTGTCGAAAATGATGAGTCGCGGGCATATAGACATGATCGCCCGCTACAGCAAATATGCCGACACCGGTGTGAAGCTGCATTATGACGACGTCCTGGCAAAGGATTACATGAGGATACTGGAGAGGATAAGGGAGGACCTGCCCGGGGCATCCGGTGAGATCAGCGTCATGGACGTGGCCCGTTTCCCCAATGTGGTGGTCGCCGAGAGCGGCAGCGAGGATCTGGATGAGCTGTGGGAAAAGTTTTCCTCCGCCATCACCTCCGCCATGGAGATGCTCAACTCCGCCCGGGA
>CADBPP010000256.1 GCA_902796565.1 uncultured Eubacteriales bacterium
CGCGCATAGTCGCAGTATTCATCCACGTTGGTCGGGTTGAGCGTGTAGGCGGGACGGTGATAGTTTTGAGAGAACCTCCAGGCAAGCATGACGCCGAGCTTGGCGGCATGCTCGCTGCCGCCCACGGCCGCCTCGGTGTCGTCATACAGCTTCTGGTCGATCTTCGTGACGCCGGCGGGCTGGGTGCAGGCGCTGCCGCCGCGGCCGACGAAAACATCTATATCAGAGGGATCGACGCCCTCCTCACTGAGCATATCCAGAATGACCTGATAGCGGAAGGGCACCTGGGCATTGACGTGGGGATACTGAAGAAGAACCGGCGCGTCGTGGAACTGACTTTTGCAGAAAAGCTCCTTTTCATCAAGGAAAAGACTGATCTTGGTGGACGTTGAACCGGGATTGATTACCAGCAGTTTGTGTTCCATAGCCTTCTACCTTTCCGACCTTCGCATCATAATATCGAAGACCGGTCATTGATTTCGACATTCAGGGCTTACATACCTTGAATTTATCGTGTTTTTTCACTGAAAAACCATTCCCCCGGGAACCGGAGGAATGGAAAACAGACGCATAAGGAATGAGCCGCGGACGGGCCGGATACGGCCTCAATGCCGCCTGAACTCAGTCGGATGACATCATGACCTTGACCAGAAGCTCGGACAGGCGTGTGCGCAGCACGTCATTATCATGATAGAATTCGTCCAGTTCATATCCGCCGCGGGGAAGGTAGGCCACGTTGTCCTCATAGTCTCCGCCGGGGCCGGACAGCTCGGCGAGCACCTGAGCGTTCGGAGAAGCGTAGCCCACGTCGGTGGAGATCTCCAGGGCCTGGTCATATTCAAGAATATATTTGATGAAAAGGTTGGCCAGCCGCGGATTCTTCGCGTTGGCGGGGATGACCATGGCATCGATGGAGATGTTGGTGCCCTGTTTCGGGGTGCAGTAGGACATATCCTCGTTCTCTGACAGAACATAGGCCGCGTCTCCGCTGTACATCAGGGCTATCCATTTAACCCCGTCCACCATTGAGTCGATTACTTCATCCGTGACATAGGACGGATGGACAGCCTTGTCCATATCCAGCAGCCACTCGTAGGCAGCCTGGATCTCATCCTCGTTTTCGGTGTTGGCGGAGTATCCGAGGGCCTTGAGGGCGATCATAAAGGCGTCACGCTCGGAGTCGTACATATAGACATGGCCGTCATATTCAGGATCCCTGAAAATTTCCCAGCCAAGCTCCTCAACCTTTTCCGGGTCGACCTTCGTGGTATCGTAAGTGATGCCAACGGTCTGCCAGAGATAGGGAACCATATATGTGTTGTCAGGATCAAAGTAAAGGCCTTTGAGCTCATCGGCAAGCAGGTCGAGGTTGTCAACGATGGATTTGTCGATGGGCTGCAGCTTGTTCTCGCGGATCAGACGCTCGATCATATAGTCGCTGGGGACAAGGATATCATATGACGCATCGGAGTCGATCTGGGTGTACATCATCTCATTGGACTCGTAGGTCTTGTAGTTGACACGGCAGTTGTACATCTTTTCAAAATTCCGTATTACCGACATATCCTCATCGATATACTCTCCCCAGTTGAAAACGTTGAGAGTGGCGCCGCCGAAATCCTCAGCTTCCTCCGCGAAGGCGGGAAGGAGGCAGGAGACGAGGGCGAGGATGAGCAGTGCGGACAGGACCTTTTTCATGTTTCTTGTTCTCCCTTCTTTTTGCTGTTGAGATACGGAATGAGATTCGCCAGGATCAGAATAACGGCAACAACCACAACGATGACGGACGAAAGAGCGTTGACGCTGGGGTTGAAGCGCTTCATTGAGTAAACGTACATTGAAATATTCTGTACGTCAACACCGGAAGTGAAGAAAGAGATGACGAAATCGTCAAAGGACATGCTGAAGGCGATGAGGGCGCCGGACAGTATCGCGGGATAAATCTGCGGGATGATGACCTTTGTGAGCGCCTGAAACGGAGTGGCCCCCAGGTCAAGGGCCGCCTCGGCCACGTTGTCATCCAGCTGCCGCAGCTTGGGCATTATGGTCAGGATGACGTAGGGGATGCAGAAGGTGATATGGCTGAGGGTGAGAGTGACGATGCTGCGCTGGATCTTGACCGAAAGGAACAGAAGCATCAGGCCGATGGCGGTAACAATATCCGGGTTGAGCACAGGAAGATTGTTGATCTCAAGCACGGCGGTGCGGACGATTCTGCGCGCCTTGCTGAGGCCGATGGCTGTGACCGTGCCTATGACGGTGGAAACGCCGGTGGCGATCAGCGCGACGATAACCGTGGTGCGGATGCTTTCCAGCATCTCACGGTTGTTTATCATATTCTCATACCATTTAAGGGAGAAGCCGCTGAAGGTCGTCATGGACTTGGATTCGTTGAAGGAGAAGACCATGACGTACAGTATGGGCAGATAGATAAACAGCAGCACCAGAATCAGATAGCCGGAGGTAAAGAAGTTCCAGGCGCTTTTTTTCTTTTTCACCGCTCACTCCTCCTCCGCGTCCCGGTCGATCTTCTTTGTCAGCCACATGGAGGCAAGGATGATCAGGGCCATGATAAGGGATATGGCGCTTCCGAAGTTCCAGTCTCCGGCTACGAGGAAGTATTTCTCAATCAGGGTTCCGATAAGCACATAGTTTCCGCCGCCCAGCAGCTTGGGGATTACAAAGCTTGATACCGCGGGCAGGAACACCAGGGTGATGCCGGAAATAATTCCGGGCACGCTCAGAGGAAGGGTGACCTTGAGGAAAGACTGCCATTTGTTGGCGCCAAGGTCATAGCTGGCGGTAAGCAGCTCCCGGTCAAGCTTCGAGATGGCGGTGTGTATCTGGATGATCATGTAAGGCAGGAAATCGTACACCATGCCGATGAAGACCTTTATTTCGCTCTCCAGGTCGAAGTTCATAAGGATGCCGCGCCAGGCATAGGTCTTGAGCAGCATGTTGATCCACATGGGCAGCGTGAGCAGCAGCGTCATCAGGGTCTGCGC
>CADBPP010000257.1 GCA_902796565.1 uncultured Eubacteriales bacterium
CCTCCTATCATGAGCACATGGCCCGATAAGTTTTCATCGATGAAGCTTATGATCTCTGAAGCGTTGTCCTCGATGGACGTGAAGTGTCTGTCGCTTCCGGCGTGGCCGTCGAGTATCGGGATCAGCACACGGTACTCCTCCGAGAGGAGAGCAGACACCTCTCTGTAGTTCCACCAGTTCATCCCTCCACCGTGCAGAAGGATGATCGCATCAGCCCCGGAAGGACCGAATTCCCTGTAATTCACACTTATACCTTTCCTTTCCTCATTCCCGGGGATAAGTCCCCAGGTATTCCGTAAGTCCGGGAACGAAGACAGTCTTTCTGCCCATGCCTTTTCTGTAAATATACGCCGTTCCGTTGAATTCATCGTAATCGGGGAATGCCTCGCAAAAGACCTGTCTTGAGTAGTCGTTTCCGGGCACCACGTAATCGATCTTCCTGCCTTCCGAACGGATTGAGATAAGAGCGTACAGAAGGTCCATCCCCGCCTGAGGATAGACATCCGGCAGTACGGCTTCCATCCTTTCCGCCAGGAGCGCCGCGGCAGCCTCGTCCACAGCGTTCACGCCGGCGATCCCGAAGGTCACTCCGTAAGCTTCGTACTTTTTGTAATCGGAGAAGAATATCTCCTCATCGCTCATCCCGTCGTATGAAAGGAGCCTTTCATAAAGCTCTCTGTAAAGGGCGTCAATGTCGCTCACATCCGCGATCTTTGAAAGAGCAGCGACCGCTTCCCTGTCTGCCGTGGTCACTGTAGATGAAGTCAGATTCGCCGTATCGGAGAGTATGGCGGTGAGAAGAAGATATGCCGTGGGAGCGTCGATCTCCAGACCGAAGTTCAGATAGTTAAGCCATACGATGGAGGCAGTGGCACCGATGGGACGGGCGTCGTACAGCACCTGCTGACCGGTGCTCACGCTACCTACCCCGTGATGGTCCATTATCCCCACGATATGCGCGTCCTCCATGCCGGGAGCGGCCTGCCGGTATTCGCTGTGATCCACCAGAAAGATGTATTCACCGGAGGCGTCCTCTAGAACACCGGGCATCTCTGCCCCCGCCTGTTCCAGGACGAAGCGGGTCTCGTGGTTGACGGGAGAAGTGATCATGGGCTTTGCGTCGTATCCCAGCATGCACAGGAGCCTCGCGAAGGCGATGGAACTTGCGACAGTGTCTGTATCCGGAGACATATGTCCTATGACGTAAACGGTGCCGTCCTTCCCGTCCATGTTTTCTATGGATGTACGGTTCAGTTCATAAAGGATCTGCCGTGATTCTTCAGCTTTCTGTCTTTCGATGCTGCGTCCGGCGTAAAAACCGGCGAATGCTGC
This sequence comes from uncultured Eubacteriales bacterium, assembly GCA_902796565.1. Lineage (GTDB taxonomy): Bacteria > Bacillota > Clostridia > Eubacteriales > Anaerofustaceae > RUG14186. The sequence goes on from CADBPP010000257.1 coordinate 1,333, forward strand.
CAGCAGCACTGCGATGACTGAGAATATCAGTATTTTCCTGATCGTTGTCTTCGTTGACATAAGAAATACCTTTCTGTTGTTGCCTTAGTGATATCCCACAGTTTTCGGGGCAAGGCACATCGATACTATTCTAATTATAATTTCAGAGACTGAAAAATACAAGAAGAGAAAACCCTGCAGGAGACCTGATCGCCCCGGGAGCACAGCTGAAGGCCCAAAACAGACTTGCTCTTTCATATAATACTCATTTTTGATGTATAATAATGACTGATTTCAAAGAAAGGAAGCACCCTCATGAGCTGGAAATGCCCCAAATGCGGCAGGAGCTTTGAAAAGAAGGATCAGTCCCATTACTGCGTGAAGCCTTCCACAGTGGATGAATACATATCCCTGCAGGATGAGAAGGTCCGCTCTAAGCTGGAAGAAGTAAGACGGATCCTCAGAGATGCACTGCCGGAGTGCGAGGAGACCATATCCTGGTCCATGCCCACCTACCGAAGAGGCCGCAACATCATACACTTCGCGGCTTCCAAAAAACATATCGGGATATATCCGGGAGGAGAAGCCACAGAAGTATTCGCTGAGGAACTTTCGGGTTATGATGTCAGTAAGGGCACAATACGCATCCCCTATGATGATGAACTGCCGGAAGAGCTCCTAAGAAAGATAGCCGGGTGGTGCTTTGAAAAGTACAAAAAATGACATTGGGAAAAGAGGCATGAAAATGAAGACAAGGAAACTGGCTGCATTGCTTCTGTGCATGCTGCTGGTGATTTACTGTTTCGCATGCGGCAAAAGTGCGGGCGGCGAAACGAAACAGGACAGCGGAACACAGCAGGACGAAACAGACAGCAGCGGCCCCGTGACGGATGAGCCGGGGCTGGAAGATCCGCAAGGAGGAGCACAGGTGGAAAAAACGCTGAATCTTATCATAGGAGACACGCAGGTAAAGGTGGAATGGGAGGACAATGAGTCCGTTGAGGCCCTGAAGAAGCTGGCGTCGGAGGGAGAGATCGTGATCGAAATGTCGATGTACGGAGGCTTCGAGCAGGTGGGAGACATCGGCGTCTCTCTTCCCCGAAACGACAGACAGACCGTTACATCCCCCGGGGACATAGTCCTCTACTCCGGGGACAGTATAGTGATCTTTTACGGATCCAATTCCTGGTCATATACCTCACTCGGAAGGATCACGGACAAAACGCAGGCGGAGATGGAAGAGCTTCTAGGCGAAGGCGACGTGACAGTAAGGATCTTCCTCGGCGAATGATGTAAAATGCTTAAGGCTCCGGTTCAAAGAACCGAAGCCTTTTTTCAGTTTGGATATCATTTCAGATCCGGTATCAGAAACGGAGTGGTGGTAAGGTAGAACCTCGCTATTTCCTCGGGAGAGTATTCGTCGTGCTTCATCCACCATTTGACGGTCTCCGCGAAATCCGAAGTCATGTGCTCGAGGATGTAGTCCTTCGGTATGCCGAAGGTCTTGATGTCCGAATATTCCTCGAAGATCTCCCTGAGATACTTTTTCAGATAATGTATGAATACTTCCCCGCTCTGGCCCGTGAGTAGGCTCCTGATGACGGTGCCGGAATCCCTGAGATGATAGAAGATATGGGTGATGCGGGAAAACATGTCGCTCTGGCTGGAAAAGTCATGGGTAGATTCGTTGGGAAGGTGTTCATGGAATACATGACCGAATATATCCGCGCACATCTGGTTCAGAAGATCATCCTTCGTCTCGAAATGGGCATAGAAGGTGGTCCTTCCTATGTCCGCCTGTGCGATGATGTCCCCCACCGTGATCTTCTCAAAACTCTTTGTCGATAAAAGGGCCGTGAATGCCTGATAAATGGCTTCCCTGGTCTTTCTCTGTCTTCTGTCCATAAGCTCTCCCGAACAAAACAGCAGGATTGTTCCGTAAATGACACCGGAGAGGATTTGATCGTTGAATCCTTTATCGGAAAGTTTATCATAGAAACGGAACACATTGTTCTGTATTGAATATATTATACATTTTTCCGGAGGAAAAGCAAATGAAAGACCTCATTGACAGATGGCTTGATAATTCGCCAAAGGAAACGACCGTATGCGCCGCAGTTTCCCTGACTTCTCTCATACTGAGCCTTACGGGAGCATGTTCCTTCCTTCCCGTGGACATCGCCTGGACAGCGATCGTCCTCTGCGGAACGCCGATCCTGGTGGGTGCCTTTAAGGGAGTGGTTTTCGAGTATGACATCAAGGCTGATCTTCTGGTCTCCCTCGCTCTGATCTCTTCCGTGATCATAAAGGAGTATTTTGCCGCGGGAGAAGTCGCGCTGATCATGCAGATCGGTTC
>CADBPP010000258.1 GCA_902796565.1 uncultured Eubacteriales bacterium
CGAACACAGAAGTTAAGCTCACTTGCGCCGAAGGTACTTGTCTGGAAACGGGCCGGGAGAATAGGGAGCCGCGGGGTTTTTTTATTGTCTTTTATGCGGGTGTACCGGCCCGGCGTATACATAAAACGCGGGCCGCGGCAGCAGCCGCGGCCCGCATGACATTCAGTTATTGTTCTGAAGAGCCCGCTTTTCGGTGACCTTCTTCATACAGACGTCGAATTCGTCTTCGGTGAGACCGCAGACCGAGATGGCAGCTTCTCTGGCGATCGCGCCGCTAATGACCGAAAGACAGATCTTTTCGATCATCTCGGCGCGCTCTTCTTCGCGTCCTTCCGCGCGTCCTTCCGCGCGTCCTTCCGCGCGTCCTTCCGCGCGTCCTTCTTCGCGTCCTTCAGCGCGTCCTTCAGCGCGTCCTTCCGCGCGTCCTTCAGCGCGTCCTTCAGCAAGTCCTTCTTCCCTTGCTTCCTCTCTTGCTTTATCCAAATACTCGTCTACCATAAAGTTCATTTCATCGATCCCTTCCGGTGTGGTCTTATAGTACCTCTTCAGATCCGAGGTGACCGGGAACCTTTCGCTGTAGCAGTCGCTCTCCGTGAATACCTTCATCAGTTCCGAGATATCGGTGCTGTCTTCAGAGGGCGTGAGATAGATCTCCCTGAAGCCATTATACCTCTTTTCTGTCGTTCCCGCAATCACTCTTTCGATCTCATACATGGCCTTGCCGAGCCCGAAGATATCGAATCCGCAGATGTACACCACCGTGACGTCGGGAACGTCTGAAAACTTCGTTCCTTTCCCGGTGTTTTCCACCGTTATGAGAGAGGAATGATACCTGACCCTCCTCTGATGGTCGACACCTTTGTCGCCCTTCTGCACTTCCACGTTTATGATCCTGCCGTCTGTGCTCCTGCACAGGCAGTCGACCACTATGCCCCTTCCTGTGATGGGAGAGATATCTTCCTGAGACCTTGATTCGATGACCGTGAGGAGCGGGTCTCCGAGGATGGCCCTGAGTATCTCCTGCATGAAGTCCGGATCATTTGCCATCTTGCGGAACATGATATCGTCGATCACTGTGGAAGCGCGGATGATGTCCCTTGCCGTATAAGATGCTTTTGATGTCGTTTTGCTGTCCATGACAGTACCTCCTTAAAAATATTCTCATGGATATATATAGGGAGGAAGAGACGGTGATCCCTTCAAAAATCTATTTCGGCCAATAGAAAAAACCCGGGCCGCGGCAGTGTGCGGGAGCGGACAGTGCCTTCACAGGAGGATGGCGGGTATACGGCGGGGACGAAAGGTGGTATAATGATCCTGCAGGACGAAATTATGGAATATAAGATCATAAAACAGAGAAGCGGGAGGGTAAGGGATCTTTCCCTTTCCGCGAACTTCAGAAAGCAGTTCTCCCTCACGGACATATGCGCTGACCTTCTTGTGGCCAGAGGCATCCCGGACATAGACAGCGCCGAGAGATACCTTTACCCCTCGGTGAAGCATCTTTATGACCCGTTCCTTTTCAGGGACATGGAAAAGTGCTGCGAAAGGATAGAAAAGGCCGTCGAAGGCCATGAACGCATTGTCATCTACGGGGACTACGACTGCGACGGCGTGTGCGCCTCAGTTATTCTGTACAAGTATCTCACCTCCCGGGGCGGGGATGTCCGGGTATGCCTGCCGGACCGTTTCACCGACGGTTACGGGATGAACACGGACAGATGCCGCGAGATCGCGGACAGCGGATGCACCCTTCTCATCACCGTGGACAACGGCATCACGGCTTCGAAGGAGTGCGGATATCTCTCAGAAAGAGGGGTGGATGTAATCGTCACGGACCATCACCTTCCCGGTCCGGAAAAGGTGGAGTGCCTTGCCCTGATCGACGCGAAAACCGAGGGGGAGACATATCCCTTCACGGAGCTCTGCGGCGCCGCGGTGGCCCTGAAGGTAGCGACGGCCCTGGGTCTTGAGAGCACGGATCCTCTTTACTGGGAGCTTACGGCCTTCGCAGCGGTGGCGACGGTGGCGGACATCGTGCCTCTTACCGGGGAGAACCGCACCGTCGTGAGCCTTGGGCTGGGGATGCTGCCGAACGTTTCGAATCCCGGCCTTATGAAGCTCATATCCCTGTGCGGCTGCGGAGCCTCTTCCTTAAGCGCTTCGGACATTTCCTTCAAGCTGGCCCCCAGGATCAACGCCGCAGGGAGGCTCGAGAGCGCCATGGACGCCTTCGAGCTGTTCACCACATCCGACAGCGCCAGGGCGGCGGTCCTCGCCGAAAAGCTGGACAGGTTCAATACCGAAAGGCGGACGGTGGAGGACGATATCATCGAAAGATGCGAAAGATACATATCCGAAAACAGCCTCCTGGAAAAGCAGAACATCCTGTTCATCGCCATCGAGGACGCCCATGAGGGAGTGGTGGGCATCGCCGCAGGCAAGATCGCGGAGGTGTACAACCGTCCCTGCGTGGTGGGAAGCCTTTCCGGCGGGATGATAAAGGCCTCCGCCAGGAGCATCCCCTCGGTGAACATATATGACATGATCATCCCCCATCAGGGCCTGTGTGAAAGATTCGGCGGCCATTCCCAGGC
>CADBPP010000259.1 GCA_902796565.1 uncultured Eubacteriales bacterium
CAAATGCCCGTATTCCGGGCTTTTTTCTATTCAGAAAAAGATCTCTCCCACTCCGTAGCCCGGGGGGAGGGGCTCCTCCTCGGTGAAGATGAGATCGGGGTCTTTCAGTGCCGCGAGGAAGGCTTCATAGGGCACCGTATCGAACTCCATGGCATACTCTCCGGAGCCGAAGCATCCCCCCTCGTGGGCCTTGAGGTTCAGGCCCCTCATGAACTTCGTGCGGTTGCAGCAGTCGTGCACCGCCATGTCCCAGCCTTCCCTGACGCAGCGCTTCATGAGTTCTAGGGTCAGTATGTGGGAAAATACCGGGGAGAGATATCCCCTGCGGTACATATACATGCTCTCACCGAGATAATTCTGAAGGTTGTTCTCATTAAGATGCAGTTCCGCCAGGTTCATGAAGTCCGCTCCGGCAGAGAGGATCGCTTCCTGCTTTTCCAGGAAGCCTTTGTAGAATTCCCTGGTCATGGGCGTTTCTATCCCCACCTTCGGGATGTACTGTTTCGCCAGAGCTATGTTTTCTATCACTTTGTCGGAGCAGTCCGTCGCTCCCAGGTTGAACCTCAGTTCGTTCAGTCCCGCGTCCGCCAGTCTCTTCAGGTTGTCCCGGTCCGCCAGGGTGCCGTTGGTGTACATGTGCTGGTGCACTCCGTGCTCGGAGAAGACCTTTATGATCCCGTAATACTTTTCTATCTCCATGAAGGGCTCGAGGTATACGTAGGCCACCGCCTTCGGGGCGCCCTGGATCCTTATGAGGGAAGGGATGTCCCCGGCTCTGAAGTAGCTTCCCCCTATCTCCCAGTAGCCCTCCCCGATGGGTGGCTGTTCGTCGAGCTCTCCGTAATTGTAGCAGAAGGGACATCTGAGGTTGCACCGGTTGGTCTTCCTCACGGCGTTGAGCCCGCTCTCGGTGAGACAGGCGCGGCATCCGTCGGATATCTTTTCGGGATCGCCTACGAAGAAGCTGCGTCCCCCTATGTCGTAGACCTCCTCAAGGCCGGAATACAGTTCCCTTATCTTTCTTTCCTGGGCGTCCTCGATCTGGCTGAGAACGTCGGTGACTATCTCCTCCTGACGGTTCAATAGCTGCTGGTCGTAGGGGAGGGATGCGAAAAATTCGAACCACATGAGGGCGTCTTTCTTTGAGATCTTCATACCGTTTTTCCTTGATGTTCGTTTTATGGAACGATTTTACTACACCTGCCCCCGCTTTGGCAATGCCCCAAAGGGGGAAGAAGGGCCCCCGGGAACCGAAAAGGTGTAAAAAATGTCTGAAAAAAGCCGAAAATACCCGATTGGGCGACGATTGTGCTTTACAAGAGCCGTTTTATGTGATAAAATCACCGTGACGATGAGTGGGGCGACCCGCTCATTAAATTTTGAAGGGGAGTTTTTTTAAAACGAACATGAAGTTTATCGATGACATGAGCGCCCTGGCCCTTCCTCTGATAGAGGAGAGCGGATGCGAACTGGTGGACGCCGAATACAAAAAGGAAGGCTCACAGATGATCCTTCGCTTCTACGTCGAGCTGAATGAAGGCCATATCTCCATAGACGAGCTGGCGCTGGTCAGCGAGAAGATCAGCAAGGCCATAGACGAGCGGGAGGACATACGCGACAACTTCGTCCTGGAGGTCTCCTCACCGGGAGTCGAAAGGGTGCTGAAAAAGCCGAAGGATTACGAGCGTTTCGCCGGCAGCCGCGTGGACGTGTCCCTGTATAAGGCAAGGGACGGCGCAAAGAAGCTGGTGGTGGTCCTCGAGGGCTACAGCGACGGCGTGTTCACGTTTTCGGACGATAAGGGCACTTTCACCCTGAACGAGTCCGAGGTGGCAAAGATAAATCTTCATTTTGATTTCAAATTCTAGAATTGCGAGGGAGGAAAAGACAAGAAAGATGAAAAAGAATACTGCGCAGCAGGACAATTCCCTGGTGGAAGCGATCGAAGCGCTGGAGGAGATAGTAAAGACCAAGGGCATAGACAAGGAGACCATCCTCACCGCCTTTGAGACAGCGATGGCCGCTGCCGTGAAGAAAGACTTCAAGGGAGTCCTCAACGTACGCAGCGAGATCGACAGGGAGACCCAGAAGATCGCGCTGGCGATACAGAAGACGGTGGTGGAGACCGTGGAGGACCCCGCCAACGAGATAGGTCTGGAGGAAGCAAGAGCAAAGGATCCTTCCTGCGAGATCGGCTCCGTGGTGGAGTTCCCGGTGAACCCCATGTCCCTGGGAAGGGTCGCCACCCAGAACGCGAAGCAGATGGTGCTGCAATCCCTGAGGGAATGCGAGAGGCAGATAATCTACGACAAGTTCATCGAGAAGAAGGATGAGCTGATGGTGGGCACTGTCCAGAGGGTGGACCGCAACTGCGTGTACGTGGACCTGGGACAGGCCGAGGGCATCATGAACTATCAGAACCAGATCCCCGGCGAGGAGTACTACTACAACATGAGGCTCAGGGTCTACATCAGCGACGTCCAGAAGACGGGAAAGGGAGCCCAGATATTCGTATCCCGTTCCCATCCCAACTTCATCAGAAGGCTCTTTGAGAACGAGATCCCCGAGGTCTTTGACGGGACCATCGAGATCCGCTCCATCGCCAGGGAGGCGGGCAGCCGTACCAAGGTGGCCGTATACAGCGAGAATCCCGACATCGAGTGTGTCGGAGCATGCGTCGGACAGAGGGGAGTCAGGATCCAGAACATCCTCAATGAGATCGGAAACGAAAAGATCGATGTCATCAATTATTCGGACAACCCCGTCATGTACATTGCCAACGCCATCAGCCCCGCTGAAGTCGTGGCCATAATCCCCAACGAGGAGGAAAGGACGGCCATAGCCATCGTGGAGGACAATCAGCTGTCCCTGGCCATAGGAAAGGACGGACAGAACGTTCGTCTCGCCGCCAGGCTCACGGGCTGGAAGATAGACATCAAGACTCCGGAACAGTACGATGAGATGATGGAAGCCGCCTCGGCGGCCTCAGACGCGGCGGACGCGATCTTCGGCGACGAGGATCAGCCCGCCCCGGAAGAGCCCGCCGATGACATTTCCGGGGACATAGAGGAACTGTTCAGCGGCGAAGAGGCTCCCGAAGAGGATGAAGCCGCCCGTGCCGCGGAGGACATCTTCGGAGAGGAGTAACGCCTTGAAGAAACAGCCGATGCGCACCTGTGTCATGTGCCGGCAGAAGAGAGAGAAGCGGGAGCTGGTGAGGATCGTACGCACTCCCGAGGGGGAGATAAAGTTCGATCCCACAGGCAAGGCCAACGGCAGAGGGTGCTATGTATGCACCTCTGAGGAATGCCTTTCCGGTGTGAAGAACGTTTCAAGGATAGCCCGCGCTCTCGATACAGCGGCGGATGCACAGCAGCTCAACAGAGTGTATGAAGAGATAACAAGTTATGTAAATCAAGGAACTAAGGGGGAAAAATGACAAAGAAAGTATATGATCTGGCGAAGGAATACAGTGTCCAGAGCAAGGACTTTGTGAGTCTTCTCCAGGAAGCGAATATCCCGGTAAAAAACCATATGAGCGCCCTGACCGACCAGCAGGAGAAATACTTCAGGAACAACTTCGTCGTGGTGGAGGGAAAGCTTTATAAAAAATCAGAGTATGAGGCCCAGGCAGGCGCCGCCCAGAAAGCTCCCGCAGAGGTGAAGGAAGCCCCTGCGAAGAGCCCGGCTGCTCCCGCCAAGAGCCCCGCCGCTCCCGCCAAGGAAGCTCCCGCGAAGGAGACCCCGGCCCGTGCCCAGAACCAGAGCGCACCGGCAGCGAGAAGGGATAACGCGGCCGGCGCCCAGCAGACCCAGCGCCGCGACAATACCCAGAACACTGCCCAGAGAAGGGATAATAATAACCAGAGCGGAAGCTATCAGAGAAGGGACAGCAGCAGCCAGAGCGGAAGCTACCAGAGAAGGGACGGAAGCAGCCAGAGCGGCAGCTACCAGAGAAGGGACGGAAGCAGCCAGAGCGGCA
>CADBPP010000260.1 GCA_902796565.1 uncultured Eubacteriales bacterium
ACGACCTTTACCGGGTCGCCCTGGAACTCGCCGTTGAATACGAAGGCCTGGTTCGGCGCTTCGACGGAGAGCTTCGCCGGAGCGATCTCGGATGTAAGGATGGCGGGATCCGTATCATGATGCTCTGCGTCTCCCTTTATCCTGTAAAAGATGTAGTATGTCCCCGCTTCAGAGGCCTCCGGGATCTCCTCGGACCATTCCTCCCCGTCGGCGAAGCGGTACTGTACCGTTCCGCCGATGGCCTCTCCGGGGATCACCAGTTCATGCTCCCCGCCGTCGTACACGGTATTGACAGGCGCCGGATAAGTCACAAAAGCGGCGTATTCGTTCATGCGGATACGGCTTATGAACTCTCCTCCCTCGGAGTCCTTATGGTTATCGTCTCCGATGAAGCGGTATTCGATCAGGTAGTCACCGCACTCCGCAGCCTCGGGCACGTCGGAAGAGAATTCCCCTCCGTCCACGCGGTATTCGAAGTATCCGTCCTCGGAGGAACCGGGGACCACAAGGGGCTGGGGCTCTCCGGTATAGAGAGTGTCCACCGCCGAGGGCACGGTATCGATGACGGGATCGGCGTTGGCGATCACCGTGATCACATACTCGGGCTGGGTGTCAAAGTGGTTTGAGTCCCCCGCGGAGTAGTAGTAGATGCGGTACATCCCCGCGTCCGTCGCTTCGGGGATCTCGGAGGAATACTCTCCCTCCTCACCGAGACGGTAGAGCACGTCTCCCGTGGGTGACGTGCCCCGGGTCACCAGAGCCCTGGACTTGCCGTTGTATATGAGGTCCCTTCCTTCGGGAGCGATCCCCAGCCTTCCGGGAGCCCTCTCTATCTTCCAGCTGACCACCGCGTTGTCGGTGGTGCCGTCATCCCAGGCGTAGTTCTCGGGATCGTCCAGACTGATCTCGAACTCGTATGTGCCGGCGTTGACCGCGACATGGGTTCCGCCGCTCACGTAGCTCATGATGTCGGGATCGTATCCCTCGATCTCGGGCCAGTGGGGCAGTCCGTTGTAGATATGGGTATCCACGGCGGCGGGCTTCGGCAGGCTGCCGCGCTTCACTGTGACCGTCACGGAGCCTGAGGCGTCCTTATGGTTCAGATCGCCTATGACCCTGTAGTGAACGGTATACTCGCCCACTTCCTTTACCGTGGGCACTCCCGTGGAATAATTATTGCCGTCGAGGCTGTAAAGGATAAGTCCTCCGTCCACCGCGGCGGGCTCGAAGGCTTCCTGGTAGGTGCCGTCGTACGTGAGCTCCTTCGTTTCGATCGTGACAGTGGGATCCGCCTTCTCGATGGTAAGGATCACTCTTACGGGGGTCACCGTCCCGTCCGGCCAGCAGTGGGTGATGTCCGGCGTATAGACGGCCATGTATCTCCCGGCGTTGGTGGCGGCGGTCTCGCCGATCGCCACGACTCCCGCGGGAAGGACGTAACCGTTGTCATGCCTCTCGCCGTCGTAAACAAAGGTCACATCCGCGCCGGGCTTCTCCGATACGGGGGTGCGGGTGGCGATGGACGAGCCCTTGTTGATTATGTCATATATGGAAGTGCTTCCTCCGGAATAGTAGGAAACGGAGGGATAGCTTGAACTTCCTCCCGAGGAGCCGCCCCTGCTGATGCTCACCAGCAGATAGGCCTCCTTGATATCCTGATGGTTCTCATCCCCCGCGAGCCTGTAGTAGACCGTGTAGATCCCGCTCTCGGTGGCGGAAGGAAGTTCCTCGGAGTACTCGCCGTCTCCCAGCTTATAGAGGATCGTGCCGTGTTCGCTGGAACCGGGGCGCACCAGAGTCTGGGGACTGCCGGTGTATACCAGGTTGAGGATGGCAGTGGGCGGCTTCATGATGCTTGCAGCCTTGTCCACCGTGAACAGGTACTTTATCTCCTTGGTGGAGGCGCGGTATTCGTCGTCTCCCGCAGCCTTGACCTTGATGGTAAGGGAGTAGGTCCCCGCGGGGGTCCCCTCCTTCATCTGTATCCTGTTGCTGTTTTCCGAAAGAAGGGTGAAGGCGTCCACGTCCTTTCCCTTCCCGTCCTTGGCCCCGGTGAGCTCGTAGGTCACTTCGCCCACCGCGTTCTCTTCCTTCAGGAATGAGAACACCACCGGGTTCTTTTCATCGTAACGCACCGGTCCGGCGCTATTGTCCTGGGCATCCACGACGATCATGGGGTTCTCCTTCTTCCCGAAACCGCATCCCGTCAGTCCCGCGAGAATGGCCAGCACCAGCACTGCGGCGGCTACGCCGATCATTACTTTCTTCACTTTGAATTTCTCCATACGAGGTCCTCTTCTGATATGCCTGTTACGGTTATTTTACCGCATTTTGCATTAATACTTATGTTTTTTTAATACAGGCGGTATTATTTTTTGTACTTTTCCGACAGCCCCGCCCTTTTGAAAAAATGGCATACTTACATATCTGTATACAGTATGCCCCCCCCGGGCAAGGGAGTGATTTTTGCCAGGATTTGTACAAAACATTCCTGTGCCGGGTGAATTAAGGAGCCCTTTGAATGTATAATAGATAAGATCAGGCAAAGCAGGAAAGGTTACATATATATGTCGTTCATAGAATTCAGAGATGTTTCCAAGATCTATCAGATGGGCGAGGTGGAGATCCGGGCACTGGATAAGATGTCCTTTTCCATCGAGAAGGGTGAGTTCGTCATCATCCTGGGCGCCTCCGGCGCCGGCAAGACCACGGTCCTGAACATCCTCGGGGGCATGGACACCGCCACGGAGGGCAGCGTGATCATAGACGGGGAGGACATCGCTAACTACGATGCACAGAAGCTCTGCGAATACCGCCGCAACAGCATAGGCTTCGTTTTCCAGTTCTATAACCTGGTGCAGAACCT
>CADBPP010000261.1 GCA_902796565.1 uncultured Eubacteriales bacterium
CCTATCCTTTTCTCCTCGAGAAGGCTCATCAGTCCCCCTGCGCAGTCCAGCCCGAAGGCGCTGCCGCCGGAAAGAAGGATCCCGTGGACCTTCTCCCTGCCGCATCTCGGATCCAGAGCGTCGGTATCCCGGGTCCCCGGGGATCCTCCCCTCACATCCACACCGCATACGGCTCCGTCGGGGGCGATGATGGCGGTACATCCCGTCATCGCGTCAAAATCCTGGGCGTTTCCCACCAGAAAATCTTCCAGGCTCTCAAGTTCTATCTTTTCCATTTCAGTCTCCCAGTACTTCCTTTACTCGCTCGATGATCTGATCCGTTGCCGCCAGTGCGCCCGTGCCGGTGGTGCCGCAGGCAAGGCGGCCGACCCGGGGCTCAATGAAATCGTATCCCAGCTCTCTGAGGGTCGCCATGTTCCTCTGGGTCACCGGGTTCTGATACATCACCGTATTCATGGCGGGGGCTATCAGTTTGGGCGTCTCCGGGAACACCGCCAGCAGAGCGGTGGAAAGAAGATCGTCCGCTATCCCGCAGGCTGCCTTGGCCATTATGTCCGCCGAGGCAGGAGCGATGAGCACCAGGTCCGCGCTCTGGGCCAGGGATATATGCTCGACTACGGTGGGGTCATACACCTCGAATACGTCGGTATATACCTTGTTTTTAGTCAGCGTCTCCAGTGTCATCGGAGTTATGAACTGCATTCCGCCCCGGGTCATGATCACCGTGACGTTGTAGCCCTCCTTCGTAAGGTTATTCGCTATATCGGCTGCCTTGTAGGCTGCGATGCTGCCGGTCACTCCCATCAGGATGTTTTTTCCCATTTTTTCTCCACCTTTCTCATGACCGCCTTCGTGATGCCCTCGGCGATCTTCTGTTTCGTATCGAATGTCGTGATGCTGCCTCCCCGGTCTATGAGGTATCCTGTATGCTTGTCACCCCGGATCTTCGCGGAATCGTTGGCCAGCACCATGTCACAGTCATTTTTCTCCATCAGACCCCTGGCTGTTTCCACCAGCTCCTCGCTGGTGACGTGGTCCAGGAGCTTGAAGCCCACTATGACCGCTTCCGGCGCCAGCCCCCTGAGCATCCCGATGATCTTGGGCGTGGGAGACAGAAGTATTATCGGTGACTTAAGCTTCGACGATATCTTTCCGGCTTCCCCCCTGACGTCCGTGCTCGATATCCCCCGGATCACCAGCGCCTCCGACAGGTCTCTGCCGCTGTTCTTCTCAAGGTATCCCACCAGCTCACCTGCTGTGGTGACGGAACTTACGGTATAATCGCTCACAGCCATGCTGTGTATGACCGCGTCAATGGTGTTGTCCCGGAAAAGCTCCTCCAGTTTTTTCTTCAGATCATGTGTGCTTCCGATGCTGATGACGCTCACCCTGTCCGAATCGGGCTTTCTGGAATTTGCGGAACAGACATAGAATATCTTACCGACGTTCTCCTCTTCGGCGAACCTGTCCGCGATCAGGCTTCCCAGTCTCCCCGTACCGAGGTTCGTTATCACCCTGACGTTGTCGATGGGCTCGCTGGTGCCGCCGGCTGTAATGATAATATTTGCAGGGCCTCCCATAATATCTCCTCCTTGTACCTGTTGGGTCAATTATACCATGCATGCGCCCCGGGATGCGGGCCGGGACGCTCTTTGGGACAACAAAATAAAGCATTTCACGGTCTCTCTCCGCGAAATGCTCTGTTTTTCTCAGTCGAGATGCCTCGGTTCCCCGGAGGCGGAGGATATGACGGCGCTTCTCTCCCGCTCCCGTATCCGGGACGCCATCTGGCGGATCTTTTCCGTGATCCACATGTAGGCCGTTGTGCCTTCCGAATAGTCTGCCTCGGCGAACATGTCCACCCTGCCGTCCGAACGCATCTGTTCCACCTGCCTCATGGCCTTGAGGTCCCCTTTCGGATAGATGGCAAAGGTGGCTCCGCCGTTCTGCTTTACCAGGGAAAATGCGGGGATGTCGCTGGGCCCGTCAGCTATGTAGATCATGTTCTCGAACTGCACCCTCCTCTTCTCACGGTCGATCTTTGAGTTGACGCCTATGCCTTCCAGCTTTCCGATGCCCTTGTTGATCTCAAAGATGGCCCTGGTCTTCGTGGTGTTGTCGATGGTGTAGACTATGCTGCCTATGACCGGGGGATCCGACTCGGTGTCCTCCAGCAGCTCGCAGCCCCAGATGTCGTCCGCGTACTCGCTGAGCACGCTTCCCCTGATGAGCTCGGCGAAACCGGTGCTGACTATGTAGTGCTCCACCTGTATGCCGTACTCCGTGTATTCCCGGTCTTCCGAGAACATCTTCTTTGTATCCTCCAGGATCTGCGGGACTCCCTTATAGTACTTCTGCTGCTTTCCGAACTCCCTGAGCATCGCGTTATCGAGCCCCGGGAAGGTGCCGTCGTGAGCTCCTTCGATGAAGCTGTTCAGATAATATGTGTCGGCATTCACCCTGATGCCCTTTTTCGCGTACTCCTGCGGGACGGAGTTCACCTTAGCCCAGAAGGAGGAGGGATCCACATTGTAATGCCGGAAGATGGGGTCCTGCATGTATCCGTCTATAAGGGTCTTGTCGCAGTCCCATATGACAGCTATGATGTTGGCCATAGATATTTCACCTCGTATGAGTATATTGTACCTTTCGAAGAGCCGTATGGGAAGATAATTAACACAGGGGAGGAACAAAAAAAGGACGCGCCCGGCGCATCCTTCGGTTTACCGCCTACTTCATCAGTTCAGCCGCTCTTCCGAGGGCCCTGTTGGATTCTTCCATGAGCCTTACCGCCTCGAGGATGTACTGAGCGGCTTCGTTTTCTCCGTTCTCGGCGGCCTTTTCCGCCCAGTCGCGGTATCCGTCCATGTGGCTGGTGTTGTGCTCCACCCAGTGGGCAAGGAGCTTCTTCAGGGTCTTCATGGACTTTTCGCTGTCATGGAGCTCCTCTTCACCGTGCACGTGATCATGGTCTGCGTCATGGTCATGCTCATGCACATGGGTGTGCATATGTCCGTCATGGCTGTGGGTATGCTCGTGGACGTGGGTATGGGTATGCTCTCCCGTCTCAGCGGCGTCTCCGTTCACGTCTTTATGATAGTACTTCAGCATTTTATTCCTCCTGTTGATATGTAAGGATGCCGGCCTCCCGGCGGGCACCGCAATACATTATGTACTGTTTTCGGCTCCGCTCCAACCCCCCGGGGGGGATAATTCCGTTCTTTTTGAGGCATAACTGTGAAAAAGGGCGCATCTTAACGATACGCCCTTCGTTTGTGTTCCGGTGTTTCGGAGAGAAGCTCATCCCTCGAAGTATGCCCTTACCTTTTTGAGGAGCTCGGGGACCTCCAGGTGCTGGGGACATGCGTCCATGCACTGACCGCACTCCACGCAGTCCGCAAGGTTCGTGCAGTCGCGGTTGTAGGTCCTCAGCTGAGCTTCCTTGTTGCCGAACTTCACTGCCGTGTTGTAGCAGGAGAATGCTCTCGGGATGGCGATCTCCTGGGGGCAGCCCGCCACACAGTAGCGGCACGCTGTACAGGGGATGGTCTCCACTGTGGCAAGGAACTTTCTGATGTCCTCTATGCACTCCTCCTCCTGCTTCGTAAGGCATCCCACGGATGCACGGTCAGCGATCTCAACGTTTTCCACCATCTGGGGAAGGGCGCTCATGCCGCTCAGTACCACGTGCAGGTTCTCCTTGTCGAATACGTATCTGAGGCCCAGCTCGGCGCTGGATTCCGTGATGCCGTGCTTTGCCTTGATCTCCTCGATCTGGGCGTAATCCGGGAAGATCAGGTTGCCTCCCTTTAAAGGCTCCATGATGTTAAGGGGTATGCCCTTGGACTTCGCGTAGGCAAGGCCCTTGTCCCCCGCCTGGATCTCATGGTCGAGATAGTTGTACTGGATCTGGGCGAAATCCCAGTTGTAGTCATCTATGATCTTCACGAAACGGTCATAATCGTCGTGGAAGGAGAATCCCATGTAGCGGATGATGCCCTTGGCTCTCTTCTCATTGAGGAACTCCACGATGTTGTACTCGTTCTTGAGCCTGTCCCACTGATCCCCGTGAAGACCGTGGATAAGGTAGAAATCGATATGATCGGTGCGAAGCCTCTCCAGCTGGGTCGCCAGCATCTTTTCCGGATCGAATCCGGGCTTTCCTATCTCCAGTGTGAACAGCTTCGTGGCGATGTTGACCTTGTCGCGGAGGTTGTTCTTCTCCAGGATCTCTCCCAGGGCCTTCTCCGAAAAACCGTTGTGATAGGGGTAGGCGGTGTCGTAATAGTTTATGCCGTGCTCGCAGGCGTAAAGGATCATCTCCTCGACCTTTTCCATATCGATCTGGGACTGGTCATTGTTGAGCACGGGAAGTCTCATTAGGCCGAAGCCAAGTACGGATATCTTCTCTCCGTGAAAGTCATTGTACCTCATAATATTACCTCTTTTCTGATTGCTTCCTTGCGGGGGAGACTTCCCCCCTTTTTATATAATTATACTTTAAAACGCAAACTATAACACCAATAAAGGCAAAAAAAACTGTCAGTCAGCTCTGAAGCCCTTTATCGGGAGCCAACAGAGATAAAATGTGATAAAATACAAATATCAACATAACTCACGAGGTGAATAACATGAAAAGACCTTTGAACACGGTATTCGAATCCCACGCGCTGTTCTTCCAGCCGGCATACATGGAGATGAGGCTCACCCAGGGCGGCCCCAAGCATTTCCCGGGATATAAGGGTGTGGAGGCGGACTGGGACGGCAACGTCACCTTCACGATGTACGCTCCCGAGGCGGAGAGCGCAGGGATCAGCGGCCTTCTCGGAAGCTACGGGGACGAGATCATGCCCCTGGACAGGCAGGAGAACGGATTCTGGAGCAAGACATATCCCAACGTGGAGCCGGGGTTCCACTACTGCCACTTCTACGTGGACGGGCAACCCGTCCTGAATCCCCAGGCACCCTTCGGATACGGCAGCCATGAGGTAGAGAACTACTTCGAGGTTCCCGACAGGGACTTTGACTTCTATCTCGACAAGGACGTTCCCCACGGGACCGTGCGCATGGAATACTATAAATCCTCCCGCACAGGGCTCTCCCATCTGATGTACGTATACGTGCCCGCGGGATACGACGAAGCGGCCGATAAGAAGTACCCCGTCATGTACCTCAACCACGGCGGTGGAGAGACAGAGACCGGCTGGCTGTGGCAGGGCAAGATAAACTTCATAGCGGACAACCTGATCGCCGAAGGTAAGTGCAGGGAAATGATAATCGTCATGGGAGACCTCTGGGACATCAACTACGGCAATGAGGACGAGTTCCTGGCCGGGGACTACGATTCCCTCCTTATAAATGACGTCATCCCCTTCATTGAAAAGCATTACCGAGTCCTTGACGGATATGAGAACAGGGCTCTTGCCGGACTGTCCATGGGTTCATACCATACGGCGATGGCTGCCTGCAACAATCCCGGAGTCTTCGGCTACGTGGCGATGCTCTCCGGATCCTACAACGACCGCTGGTACAAGTGGGTATGCTGCAGGGACGTTATCGAGAACAGCGCAGAGTTCAGGGAGAAAACGAAGCTCTTCTACATGTCCATCGGAACGGATGAAGCGAGACTCTATCCCACGGTACAGGAGAACGTGGAGTTCCTGAAAAAGAACGGCATCCCCAC
>CADBPP010000262.1 GCA_902796565.1 uncultured Eubacteriales bacterium
CAGCCGCCCAGGGCGATCATGAAGAGCATCATGACCGCGGTGATCTTAAGCAGTTTCTTCATATGTCACACTCCTTTTCTATATTTCCTTCCATCCGGCGTACAGATGCACCGGATGGGGATCGTCCCAGTCATAATCCCAGCTCCCGTCCGGGTTCTGTGCCGCGTCGAAATAAACATAGTAATCCAGTATCTCCACTCTGTTGCCGTCTTCATCGTACCAGCCGTCGAACACGTAGCCTTCCTTTTCGGGAGTCGGGAACGCGGCAAGGTATGTGAAGCCTTCCGATGCCGCCGGTGTCTCGGCGCCGTAGATCCATTCCTCATCCCCGTCATGGAAGATTATCCGGTTCTTAGTGTTTTCCGGATCCTCCAGTATCCACATGGCATGGATGTTGACGTAACGCACTCCGTCAGCGGACACGGGGATCCTTTCCACGTCCTCCCTGGTGAGGACATCGCCTATGACGAACACTCTCTGATCGCCTGAGGCAAGGGAGCCCGGAGCGGGCTCGCCGGAGGATGCTCCTTCAGGTCCCTGGTCGAAGGGATTGCCGCAGTGTACCGACCATCCCCGGAACACAAAACTCGTGGGGACCCTGGGGGCGGGAAGCACGTATTCTTCGAACTCGCTCTCCGCTATGGTCACCCTGTCGAGCACAGTGATTATCTCGTCCTCGTCATATGTATAGTCACCCGGGAACAGGTAGATTATCGTGTCGTTGTATACCGTTATCTGTATCTCGCCGTCTCCCAGGGGATAGGTCTCCGTGACGGGGACCGGCTCGGGCCCGGGCTCAGGCTCCGCCGGAGCGCCGCTCACGGGCGAGAGGAACATGCCCAGCGCTAATACAAGGGCCGGGATCGCCATAAAGTGCTTCAGGAGCCTCCTTCTTCCCCGGTCTTCCTCCGGTGGGGATACGGCTCCGTATACGTACTCATCGGGAGCCTTTGTGAATTCGCTCCCGGAGGGATACATATTCTCGGGCGCGGGAGAGGCGATCTCCTCCGAGGGAGAACGGTATTCTTCCGAACTGTCAGGCCGTCTCATCTCTATTTGTTATGAACATCCACCTGGGTGAAGGGGCACTCGATGCCGAGATCCTTCATGGCGAGGAAGATATCGTGATTGAGGAGCCTGGCTCCGGAATAGATATCAGCTTCCCCGACCTCAGCCACGAAACGCAGCACCACTGCGCTGTCCGCCAGCTCCTGCACTCCGAGATACGCGGGGACGGACCTGAACACCGATGTGTTCTCATCGTAGATCTTCTTAAGCATCGCGGGTATGTTCTTTTCAAGGGCTCTGAGATCGGTATCATAGGGCACCGGGAAATCCGTGACTGCCTTCGAGCTGTTGTCGGAACGGTTCAGGATGTTCTTCATGTCGGAGTTGTTGATGATCTTCACGTTTCCTCCGGTATCGGTAAGGGACGTGGTGCGTATGCCGATCTCAGACACGACTCCCCTGAAGCCTGCCACCTCGATGATGTCGCCCACATTGTACTGGTTGTCCATAAGGATAAAGAAGCCGGTCACCACGTCGGTGATGAGGCTCTCCGCTCCGAAGCCGATGATCAGGGCTATGATCCCGAGTCCCGCCAGTATCGTGGGCATATCCACCATCAACAGGGACATGGTCCCGATTATTATGACCAGTATCACCGCGTAGCGCACCAGGTTGGCGCTGAGGGTGATGACCGTCCTTGCCCTGTGGTTCTCTGGATGGAGCATGTCGAGTATGAAGAGTATCAGCTGTTCGACCGCCGCAGCAGAGGCAATGAGCAGCAGGATGCGGGAAATGTTCGCCCAGCTGAGATCCACCTTCGTGCCCAGCGATCCGGTAAAACCGCCTGTAAAATACAGGGCGGCGGCGATCGCCGCAAAAATAACGAACTTAACTATGTAGCCTTTGCGTTTCAATTGTGTGACTCCTTTCGAATTCCGTCTATAAGAAAAGTATACCTTCTGAAAGACTGTTATTCAAGCACAAAAAAAGCAGGCCTCCCGATTCGCTGTGGATTTTTCCGCTTGTGCGATGTAGTATATAAAAAGGATAACGGAGAAAGGAGCAAAAAGTATGGATATCGATCTTAAAGGATACAGCGTGTTCCTGACCGGGGGCTCCAGCGGGCTCGGCTATGAAATGGCCAGGGCTCTTCTGGAAAAGGGAGCCACCGTGGCGATCAGCGCCCGGGGAAAGGAGAGACTCGCGAAAGCGCATGACACCCTTAAGGGATACGGGGACGTACGTTCCATACAGATGGATGTAAGGGACGAGGCTTCCGTAAGGACCGCGGCGGAATGGTTCTCCAAGGATATCGGAAAGCTTAACATGCTCATAAACAACGCGGGCATAGGGGGAAACGAACCGGGGCTCGAATCGCTGCCCTCTCCCCACAGCTTTTACGACATACCGGTATCGTCGGTACGCAACGTCATCGAGACCAACCTTATCGGATATTTCACCGTGACTAAATACTTTATCCCCTTCATGCTGGTAGGAAACGGCGGCAGCATCGTCTACGTGACCACCAGCGACGCCACCATGGTAAGGAAGGGGCAGATCCCCTACGGCCCTTCAAAGGCGGGGGCGGAAGCCATGTGCGCCATAATGTCCCAGGAGCTCTCTGACAAGGGAATCGACGTGAATCTCCTGTGCCCCGGCGGCTTCACGGATACAGCCATGGCGCCGAAGGGGCTTCTCGAATCCCATCTGAGAAACGGCAATACCGTTCTTAAGCCGGATGTCATGAACGAAGCAATACTGTTCCTCGCCTCGCCACGGGCGAAGGGCATCACCGGCGAAAAGATCGTCGGAAAGAGCTTTGATCAGTGGCTCAGGGACAAGGGTCTCTGATCGCCTGGAACTGAAAAACACAGCTCGTAAAAAAGGGCCGCCCGTGACAGGGGCGGTCCTTCTGTATTTAACAGTGTCCGTTATAGTTTCTCTTATTTGCCGGCTTCTTCCCTGTCCTTCTTCCACACACGGTAGATGGTGAACAGCAGAGGGATGACCACGATGTACAGGGCAGCCTGGCCCATCAGGACATATCCCTTCTGGACGATCTTCATAAGTCCGATGCGGGAAAGAAGCAGCGCAGCGAAGAGGTAGACTGTCGAGATGACCAGGATCTTTCTTCTGCGGTCGATCTTCTCTGTCTTCCATACAGCGGCCCAGCGGTTTGACATGTTGTAGGTAAATGTCGGCGCCGTGGACACAACGGAGAAGATGACCACCACCCAGTAAACGATGGTGAGGACCTTCGGCAGGTACATCGTGCAGATGGAAAGGATCGGGGCGTCTCCCATGATCTCGGGCATGTAGGGCAGCACGATGAGTCCCGTGATACCGAACAGGAAAGTCACGAGCACACCGATGGTGATGCCGGATCCGATGGCGTCCTTTGATGTGGTGACGTCGTCAGCGTAGTTGCACAGGGACGAGCCCCAGCTGGATGTGGCCCAGCAGTATGACAGGAACATTGCGAAATGCGCCTTTACGGTGGTGCCGGTCCAGTCCGCTCCGATATTGAAATTCCCCAGCCTCTCGGAAAGGACAGCTCCCCTGTCTCCTATAACGGCGATGAGAATGGCTGTGATGCAGACGAGAAGGGATATTGTCATCACTGAATTGAACTTTCTCAGGAACGCGGCTCCGTTCATGGTAAGGAAGCTGAAGAGCACAGCGCCCGCTATGCAGGCCGCCAGGTTCGGTATGCCGAACAGGGTATTCATCAGGGTCCCGAACAGGGCGATGGTCGCCGCAACGGTTATAAGGCCGCTGCACAGGGAATAGATGTCATACACGGTGGAGACCGCCACCTTCAGTCCCTTATTGGCGTCGGGACGGTTCAGGTTCCACAGGGTGAGATAGTATTCATTGTAGTTCTTGATCTTGAAGGCTCTTACATAGTTGAGGCCTATCGCGCAGAAGAAGGCCATGAAGGCGAAGAACATCAGAAGCCACACCAGCATCCATCCGCCGCCCTTCGTGACTATGTATCCCGCCGCATATGCTCCGGAAGCCATGTTCGCTCCGCAGTAGGTACCGAAAATGAGCGCTCCCAGCTCGAACCAGATCTTGAAAGAGCTCTTAGTCTTGCTTTTTTCCATTTTTTATTTTCTCCTCACAGGGATTATTATCAGTTTCGCCTGACAGATCCGTCTTACTTTTTCTGTGCGGCGTACTTTATGCATGCCTGCCTTACCCACTCGAGACGGGTATCGTCTATGTCAGTGGGCACGGTGCAGTCGGCGCCGATCATGATGCCCACCTGGCCGGCTTCGTCGAGGATACTGAAGGTATACTTCTCGATCTCCTCCCTGGTACCGGTGTAGATCACAGTGGCCTGCTCGAATCCTCCGAACACAGCCTTTCCGCCGAAGAGCTTCTTTCCCTCGCTGAGGGTGACTCCCTCGGCATGGACGGCCCAGTTGATGCCCGGGGCCTCATAATCCCTGAACATCTCCAGGTTATTCGCCTTTCCGGCGTATCCGCAGATATGCAGCAGATTTATATCGCTCAATGTATTGGCATGGGCGATGACATCCTTCTCCCCGGGACCGACGTACCTGACGTAAAGATCGTCCGGAATGAAGTGGGACTGGTTGTTGACGCTGAAGTAGACACCGTCGGCTCCGCATTCCTTTATCAGCGCCTCGTCGAGTTCCTTGATGCTCTCGCCGATGATCCTGAGACCTTCCACGAAGGAATCGGGATCCTCTTCCAGAAGCACCTGGGTCCTGGGTTTACCGTCAGTTCCCAGCGCCTCGCCGAGTCCCATTTTGAGGACCATGATGGGTGCGAATCCGGTGACGAACTTCGGAGCTTCGGAGTCGGAATATATCTCCAACACCCTGTTCGTCAGTTCCTTTGACTTCTCAAAGAAGGCTGAGCCTCTGCGGGGAGGTTCGAGCTTTCTCAGGTCCGCAGCGCATTTGACGAAGCTCATGTCCACGGGCATGATCATCAGGGAGTCGTTCATGACCTTGATCACATCGGGATCGAACTTTTCCCTGGCGATGCGGTGGCCTTCGATATTCTTTTCGAAAACCGCCTCGTCCTGCATGCCCCTGAACCATTCATTCTGTGCCGTGAAATGGTGGAAGAAGGCGACCGGTACATAGTCCACCGGCTTGTTCGCCAGTACATTGAGGAATCTTTCTTTCTTGTTCATGGGATCAATCCTTTCAGATACATATTTACACATTGTCGGGCAGCACTCTGTCTGCTTTTCGTTATAAAAATAATAATACCATGTTTCGGAGCGTATGTGTTGGAAAAATTCAAACAACACGCCGCATGACAAAAAAAACTCCCGGCGCATTCCTGGGGGAAGAATGCGCCGGGAGAAAAGCAGGACATGATACGTCATGCCCGTTGCTGTCAGTCGATCCTCATCATCCTGTAGCCGATCCCTATGTGGGTGGCGATGAAACGGGGAGCCCCGTCGTTCTCGCCCAGTTTCTTTCTGAGAGATGCCATGAACACCCTGAGGGTCCCAAGATCGCTCTCCCAGGCGCTGCCCCACACGTTCTGGATGATGTAGCGGTGGGTGAGCACCTTGCCGGTATTCCTGGCAAGAAGGCTCAGCAGCTTGTATTCCAGGGCGGTCAGATGCACCTCCTCACCGGAAAGGTAAACGCATCCCGAGGAGTAATCTATCCTCAGGGGCCCGTTCTCATACACGGAATCGGAGGCTGCCGCGTTTCGCAGATGGACCAGCCTTCTTAGGGTCGCTCTGATGCGGGCCATCAGCTCATCCACACTGAAGGGCTTCGTCAGATAATCGTCGGCTCCGGCGTCCAGGGCCTCGATCTTGTCCGGATCGTCCGTCCTGGCGCTTATCACTATGATGGGAGTCTCTGTCCATCCCCTGATCTTTTTGATGACTTCTATGCCGTCGATATCGGGAAGGCCCAGGTCGAGAAGGATTATGTCCGGAGAGTGGGACGCTGTCCCCGTGACTGCCTCATTGCCGTTGTACACGGTGATGATGCGGTATCCAGCCGCCTTGAGGGAAGTGCTGATCAGGTTGCTGACCGCCCTGTCGTCCTCCGCCACCAGTATCTTTATGTCACTGCTCATTTACTATGTCCTCCAGCGGTAGTGTGAAAGTAAGTATGGTCCCTGCGGGATGGTTGTCCTCCGCCCGGATGGTGCCTCCGTGGGCTTCGACTATGCACCTGGCAAGGTACAATCCGAGGCCCAGGCTGCGCCTGGTATCGGTCTTCCCCTCCTCCATGCGGTAGAAGCGCTCGAAGATCTTCTCCTTCTCCTCATCGGGGATGCCCCGGCCTTCGTCGGCCACGCTGATAAAAGCCTCTTTTCCCCTCTTCCCCGCGGTCAGGGTCACGGGACTTCCCACCGGCGAGTATTTGAAGGCGTTGTCCACCAGGTTTATGACCACCTGGACTATCAGCTTGGGATCCGCCCTGACGAGGATCAGATCGTCCGGTATGTTCACGCAGATGCTGCGTCCCGTCGTATCCTTAATGTGGCTCAGGGCCTCTTCGATGATGTCCCCGAGGCTCTCGGCGGTGCGGTCAAGGCTCATGCGGCCTTCCTCGATCCTGGTGGCGTACAGGAGATTCTCCACCATGTTTACGAGCCATCCCGAGTCCTCCTGGATGTCACGGTAGATGGCCTGCTTTGTCTCCTCGTCAAAGGCGGCGGAATTGCGTATAAGGTTGCCTGCGTTCCCGGAAATGACTGTCAGAGGGGTCCTCAGATCGTGGGAGATGGCCCTGAGGATGTTGGCCCTGAGCTGTTCGCCCCTGGCCAGCACCGCTGCCTCCTCCTTTTCCCTGAGGTTTTTCTCGTTCTCCAGCGCCAGGGCGGCTTCTCCGAGGATCGACAGAAGCATGCTGTTCTCGGCGGCATCTATGGGGCCGTCGGACACATCTATACCCACAGCGGCGTATACGGTCATGTTGACGGATACCGGATGATAGACTTCCTTCGCCGCAGGCATGTAGTCGGTTCCCCTTCCGGCGCTCCTACCGTTTTCAATGACCCACCTGGCGCACTCGTCGTTCACCTCGAAACCCGGCGAATCGCTCACCGCCCCGTCCGGGGCGAAAGAGTGCAGCTCTCCCGACGGATCCGTGATGACTATGCTCCTTCTCAGCAGGCGGGCTATCTGGGAACCTGCCGTGCTGAGGATATCTCCCGCGTCCCCCGCCTTCGACATCATGCGGTCGGCGTCGAAGAGCACCTTGGTCCTGTACGCGTTCTTCGCGGCCTCACCCGCCTGGGCCTTGTAGCGGGCGGCCAGGGTGCCGGTGATATAGGCCGTGAGGAACATCACTATAAAAGTCACGGGATAGCCGGTATCGTACGCTGACAGTGAATACCTCGGCTCCGTGAACAGGTAAGTGTAGATGAATACGCTGCTGACGGAGGAGACGAGGCTGTAGATCCTATGGGAAGTGGCGATGCTGGTGAGCAGCGCCCCCAGGATATACACCATGATTATGTTGGAGTCGCTGAAATGCATGTTGTAGAACGCTATGCTCAGCGCCGTGGCCGCTGCCAGGATGAAAAGGCTGGTCAGGGCGTTTATGACGATCTGCCTGAGCCCCTCCGAAAACATCGGGGAGCCCTCCCTGTTCTCCCTGTACCCTCCCGATGGTATGCTGTCGGGGATTATGTGGATATCAACGTTGGAGGCGTAATCCAGCAGCCTGTCGGTAAGGGACGGGCCGTTCCAGAAATGTTTCCTTACGGTGCTGCGGCCCACCACGATCCTGGTGACACCGCACAGGGCCGAGTATTCCGCTATCTGATACGCCACGTCATCCCCGTATACCGTTTCCGGATACGCGCCGAGACGGGCGGCAAGATTCCTGTTTTCCTCGAGCCTCAGCCTGTCGGACTCCGACATGTTCCTGAGGGCGGGGGTCTCCACGAAAAGGGCGGTGAATCGGCCTCCGAAGGCCTTTGCCATCCTGGCGGCGCTGCGGATGATCCTCGCGTTGGAGGGGGACGATGACAGGCATACCAGCACATGCTCGCCGGGGTCGGCCCGGGATGCCTCCGGCGGCTCTCCGTCCGGACCGGCTATGCCACTCACCCTCTTCTCCGCCAGCGTTCTCAGAGCTCTCGCTTTCCGGGGATCCATGCTGCCGGACCCGCTGTATGTGATCTCCACCCGCTCAGCCCTGTCCAGAAAACTTCCCGGGACGGTCCGTCCCGGATCCTTTCCCGTGACGGCGGCGGCCTCATCCGCCGCGTCCTCTATCTGTGAGATATCCAGCGTGCAGAAGATCTCACTTCCCGTGTCCATTAGTTCAAGGATATCTTCATATCTTCTTCTGTTCCTGCTTCCGGGAGGGTTTGAAGAGGCGGCATCATCGATCAGAACGAGATCGGGCTTCTCTGCCATGAGAGTGTCTGTATCGATGCAGCCGTCCCGGAGGGGTATCATCTTAATGTCAATATCCCCCAAAGATGCGGCAAAGGAGTCATCCATGCAGCCTATGACCGCACACATGCCTCCGTCTGTCTCGGCGGATGCCGCTTTCAGCATCGCATATGTATTGTCCTTCTCTCCGGTATAACTCAGAAATATCCTCATCCTGCCCATTTCGTGCTCCGCAGACGGTCCAACTCATCTGAATTATCCGCTCCTGTCATTTGCGGACGTTGAACCAGTCTCCTTTTGATACTATTGTACCATGAAGCAGGCACCATCGGCCGATTTTTAGATCCTTTGCAGTTTTGGTCTCTTCACGGTCATCTTCCTTCCTGTCCTTGTGCTCCTTTTCCTTCTGCGACAGTCTGGCGGAAAGGAATGAGATTACGGCATACAGAAG
>CADBPP010000263.1 GCA_902796565.1 uncultured Eubacteriales bacterium
AAAAAAGAAAGAAAGGTCGTTGGAACCCGTTGAAAAACGAAAAGAAAAAGGCGAGACAGTATCTGATAGATCTTCAGCGCGACAGGAGCGTCATCGCCCTGGCAGCCTGCATCGTCACCCTGGTGTTCGCTGTGGGTGCCATCACCCACGGCGTGGTCACCTATACCCGCAACGGTGAGGGCCTCGGACACCTTTTCAGGTTTTTCACCACCCTGTCCAATATCATGACCGCCCTGGCCGCCAGCTTCATCATACCCTACGCGGTGAGCGGCATATCCAGAAAGCGCCTGGTGTACCCCAGATGGATCGCCATGCTCCATTATTCCGGCACCGTCAACACCACCATCACGATGCTCTTTTCCATGACCTTCATCCTTACGGTCAATCCCGCCGCGGCGATAGGGGGCCACAACTTCTACCTGCATGTCATCTGCCCGATCGCCGTGCTGGTGAGCTATCTTATGGTGGAATCCAGCCGGGAGCTCTCCAGGAAGGATGCGATACTCTGCCTGGTACCTTTTTTCCTTTATTCCCTGGTCTACGTCCTCATGGTCGTCATCCTCGGGGTATGGGAGGATTTCTACATGTTCAACACTCTGATGCCCTTTTATTTCAGCCTCCCGGCCATGTGGATCCTCGGATGCATCATCGCTATCGCTGTCAGGAAGGTGTCCGCGGTGCTTTCCGCGAAAAGGAAGGAAGCCATGCTGAGCGGCTTCAGAAGGGACATGGAACCCATAGAGATAAAGATCGAGGTCTTCGGTCTGGGACGCCACAACGGCATGGCGGGGGACATCAATGATCTGAACATCCCCTACGATATCCTCAGGATGCTCTCGGAAAGGTTCGGTCTCGACGTCACGAACCTGGCGGAGGTCTACGTCAGAGGACTGCTGGATGGAGCCGCCGAGAAGGAAGAGTATATGCGCAGCAAGTGAGATAAAATTAAAACGTCCCGAACGGGACGTTTTTTTCGTGCCTTTTCACTGCGTGTCCGTACCGGAACGCTCATCTCTGCCCAGGGTGCAGATATACTCTGTTTTCTTCGCGATGTCCTCATCCGAGGGAAATCTTTCGTACGCGTCATTCTTTGCTCTGAGGAACACTTCCATTCCTGTCCCCCTCGAGAGCATCCTGTTGGAACTTTCTATTATCAGGTTCGAGAAAAAGTTTCCCATCACCACGTACTCGCTGTCCTCCACCGCTCCGTCCGCGACGTTCACCTTTACGATCATCACCGGAAGCCCCGCTCCTTCGGGCAGGCTCTCCATCCTCGGCGTCCCGCTTACGCAGGGATTGAAGGGAGCGGCGATCCAGTATCCGCCGTCAATGCGCATGGAAAGAAACGCTATGTCCTCATCCGTCTCGGTGTAGGCGAAGTCGTAGCGTCCTCCGAGAGTGAAAAGGTGACTCAGGCTGTCGCTGACGGCGACCGCCAGCACGGAGCTCTGCTGCGCGGGGTCGTTGAGCTGGAACAGGAGCCCCGGGGAAGCCCCTCTGAGTTCAGTTATGATATCTCCCTTTGAGAAAGCGCACATATCCCTTTCCTCCGTTTCTCATCACTCGGATTATACCATACTTCGCAGCGTTTGGGCCCCGGTATGGCCCTGCCGGTAAAATGTTGCATGATAATGCTGTGTTTTCGTCCCACTTTGGTATATGATATATATAATGCTTTGCGCATTTCTTCAAATGGGAGGGGACAAGCTACCCTTATTCAGGACCGGTACAATTCTGAGACCATACGGAGAATCAAATGAAAAAACAGGACCTTACACAGGGACCCATCGGCAGACAGATCCTTCTGTTTGCTCTGCCTCTCATGGCGTCGAGCTTCATCCAGCAGCTCTACAATACCGTGGACCTCATCTACGCGGGCCGTCTCGGCACCGAATCCACGGCGGCTGTCGGGGCGAGCTCCCTCGTCATCGCTTGCATCATCAACTTCTTCACCGGCCTTTCCGTCGGTATGAGCGTCATCGCCTCCCAGGCCGTGGGAGCCAGGGACGGGGACAAGGTGCGCCGCACCATCGGTACGGGCATGGCCATCAGCCTCATAGGCGGAGGAGCCCTTTCCGTCATCGGCATCCTTATCACTCCCGCCATGCTGGGATGGATCAACACTCCGAAAGAGATCATGACCCAGGGCATCTCATATGCCAGATGCTATCTTCTTTCCATGATCCCCATAGTCACCTACAACATGAATTCCGGCATCATGCGCGCCGCCGGAGACTCCCGCACCCCGATGCTGTACCAGCTGGCCGGAGGTCTTTCAAACGTGGTGCTGAACTGGGTGATGGTGAACGTCTTCGATACCGGTGTGGGGGGCATAGCCATAGCCTCCGTCATCGCCCAGGGGATAGCGGCCCTGCTGACGGTGCGCTTCCTGGCGAAAAGCGAGGGAGAGTACCGGCTGGAAGCGAAAAACATCCGCGCCGACAGAGAGACCATGCTGGACGTACTGAGGATCGGGGCCCCCGCCGGAGTCCAGGCGATGGTGATAACCCTGTCGAACGTCCTCGTCCAGTCCCGCATCAACAGCTACGGCGTGGATACCGTGGCGGCCTTCGCGGCGTACTTCAAGGTGGAGCTTATAGTCTATACGCCGATAGTCGCCTTCGGGCAGGCCATGATGACCTTCACGGGGCAGAACTACGGGGCCGGCAACATGAAGAGGATAAAGGACGGTGTCAGGACCACCATCATCATGGGAGCGGCCTACGCCGTGGTCTCCGCGGGGCTGATAATGCTCTTCGGCACTCCCGTGTTCAGGGTGTTCAACTCCGATCCCGACGTCATCTCCCTGGGGCTCAGGGTCATCCACGTGACCTTTCCCTTCTACTGGATCTACATCATACTGGAGACCTTCGCGGATACCTTAAGGGGCACAGGCAGGAGCATCCCGCCCATGATCATCATCCTTATGAACATCTGTGTCGTAAGGACCATACTGCTCTACTATCTCACCTCCCGCTGGCACGAGATAGAGGCTGTGGCGGTGACATATCCCGTCACCTGGGGGCTTACGGCGCTGTTCCTTACCGTTTACTGGTTCGCAGCGAGAAAGAAGATCCTTTCAGGGGAACACTAAGGGTCCGATAAACAAAGAGTGTCCTTCCCGTCTCCGGGAAAGACACTTTTTTTGTGCCGCGATTGACTGAGAAGGGAAAATGGCCTATAATAATTGATGTATAACAAGTGTTATGCATAGGAGGTGCTTATAATGCCGCCTAAAAGCCGTATCACCCGGGAAATGATAGCGGACGCCGCCGTGGCGCTCATACGGGAAGAGGGATACGAGTCCGTGAACGCCAGGGCC
>CADBPP010000264.1 GCA_902796565.1 uncultured Eubacteriales bacterium
GCGTTTTCATATCCCACTGCGGGGCTGAGGGCGGTCACGGTCATCAGGCTGCGGGAGAGATAATATTCCATCTTTTCCGGGACGGCCCGGATGCCGCTGACGCAGTTGGTCCTGAAGGAGTCCATGACGTCGGAAAGAAGCCTCGCCGACTGGAGGAAATCATATATTATGACCGGCATGTAAACGTTGAGCTCAAAGTTGCCCTGGGAAGCCGCGATGCCTACCGCCGCATCATTGCCCATAACCTGCACCGCCGCCATGCATACAGCTTCGCACTGGGTAGGGTTCACCTTTCCAGGCATAATGGAGCTGCCCGGTTCGTTTTCGGGGATCGTGATCTCCCCGAGGCCGCAGCGGGGGCCGCTGGCCAGCCACCGGATGTCATTGGCGATCTTCATAAGATCAGCTGCCAGGGCTCTGAGGGTCCCGTGGACCGCCGCCAGTTCGCCCTTTGAGGAGAGAGCATGAAAGCGGTTGCCGGAACTCATGAAGTTACCCGAAGTTATCTCATTGAGGCAGCCGACGCAAATATCCGAGAAGCCTTCGGGACAGTTTAGAGCGGTGCCCACCGCAGTGCCTCCGATGGCAAGCTCCAGCAGGGCTTCGGAGGAGCGGGAGATCATCTCGCGGTCTTTAAGAAGGCTGGCTCTCCATCCGCTTATCTCCTGGGAGAATGTGATGGGCACAGCATCCTGCAGATGGGTCCTTCCGGTCTTTATGATGCCGGTGTTCTCCTCTTCAAGACGGCCGAACTCTCCGGCCAGCGCGTCCAGGGAGGGCAGCAGCTTTTCCCCGATCACGCTCAATGCCGCCACATGCATGGCGGACGGAAAGACGTCGTTGGAGCTCTGGGACATGTTAACGTCGTCGTTGGGATGCACTGACACCTTTCCTCCGCTGCGCAGCAGGCACATGCGGGAGATGACTTCGTTCACGTTCATGTTGGTCTGGGTGCCGCTGCCGGTCTGCCACACCTTAAGGGGGAACTCATCATCGTATCCCCCGGAAAGGAGTTCTTCGCAGCTGCATTCGATCAGCAAAAGCTTTTCGGTGGACAGCTTTCCGAGAGCGCTGTTGGCCCTTGCTGCAGCCAGCTTTATCTGAATAAGAGCTCTGATGACTTCCGGGGGCATCTTCTCGGTCCCTATCCTGAAGTTTTCCAAACTGCGCTGGGTCTGGGCCCCCCAGAGCCTTTTCTCCTCAACAAGGATATCGCCCATAGAATCATGCTCTGTCCTGTAATCGCTCATACTGAAGTCCTCCCTGGATCTTTCACCTGTATCATACCACATCGCCCCGTCTTCCGGGGCGATGTGTGAATCATTTGACCCCTTGTTCCCGCGGTCTGTCATTATCGTGGAAATTATGGTAAAATAATAATACATATTCCCGACTGAGGATACATGTTATGAATGAAAAGATCAATACAGACAGCTTTCTCTCCGTTGAGAGGATAAGGCGGCAGATAGAACGCTACACGAATCAGATGAAGGAGAACCTGGCCGCGGGAGGAAACCGGGCGGTCATGGCGGTGAAGGGTTCCCCCGTGGTGGTCACGGACATGTCCGAAGAAAACAGGAAGAAACTGACCCGGGGAGTCAACCGCTGGTCGGTGCTCATCAGCGACGAAGCTGAAAAGAGCTTCAGGAAGATGCTTGGCCTGTACATGGATCTGGAGGAACTGATGGAGGAGCTTTCAGATCGTCGTGACGCAAAGGCGGAGGTCCTGGAAGAGATATGCTCCCGTCATCCCGTCACGTTGCTGTGGCCCGGGTACGCTGCTGATCTTTTGGAGTGGACGGGCGCTCTGTCGGAGGAGCACCGCAATGTGGTGCACAAGCTCCTTATCGATGAGATGAATACCAGGACCATTGACTGCCTTATGACGGCAAAGAACCGCGGAGAGATAGACATCGAGGATTTCACATCCAGATAAACCATTCTGAAGGGAAAGGACACTGCGGCACTCAGCTGCGGAAAGGAGGAGGTCCATGAGCGCGTTCACGGTTGAAGACGATTCGAAAAAGCATGAGCATGTGATGGCATGCGTGTCCCCTTCTCCGTATAATGTGAAGGTGATAGAGGAAGCCGGCAGGATGGCAAAGGCTTACGGAGCCGTTTTCACAGCCCTGTACGTCAGCGATATACCCACCGAAAAGCTCACGGGGATCGCCCGGGGCCGTCTGGAAGAGAACTTAAGGCTGGCGGAAGCCCTGGGGGCCAAGATAGTCAGCATTGATGGAGGCGACGTGGCTTACCAGATCGCGGAATATGCCAGGGTATCCGGCGTGACGAAACTGGTCATGGGCCATGATATCGCCGGGAAACAGACGGGGCTCTTAAGACACAGTCTCAGTGAGAAGATCCTGCAGAGTGCCCTTACCGCGGACATATACATCATCCCCGAGGCGGTAAGTGTGAACGAGTACCGTATAGGCAAGAGATACTTCTACACCGGGGTGGTCCCCTTCATCGGGGAAATAGTAAAGACCCTGCTGGTGGTGGCCGCCGCCACAGGAATAGGCTTCCTGTTTGACTGGCTGCATTTCACCGAGGCGAACATCATAACCATCTACATTATGAGCGCTCTGATAACTGCCCTGGTGACCCACAGCTATATATGCTGCATAATCGCGTCCTTTTCCGGAGCACTGTTTTTCTTCTACTTTTTCAGCCAGGCTCCGCCGGGGACGAATCTTTTCAGCTCCGGCTACGCAGTGACCTTTACCATCATACTGATCGCCTCCCTGATAGGAGGAAGGATCGCTGTGAAGCTGTCGGAACAGGCTCAGCAGTCAGCCAGCGGTGCTTTCCGCACGAGGATACTGTTCGATACCAACAGGCTTCTGACCTCAGCAGAGAACTACCCTGACATCATGTCGGTGCTGGCTTCCCAGATATCGAAGCTCCTTGACCGGGAGATGCTGGTGTTCCCGGTGGAGGATGGGGCGCTGGGCGAGGCGACGGTGATCCCGGCCCAGGAGAACAACGAGCCCGAACTGGAACGGGACATGGAAAAAACGGTCCGCATCGCCGGCTGGGTGGTCACAAACAATATGAGAGCGGGCGCAGGAACGGACTTCTTCCGGGAATCCCCCTACATGTTCCTGTCCGTGACCACGGGAGAAGAGAGCTACGGGGTGGTGGCCGTGTACACAGGCACCGTCTCCATAGACCCCTTCGAGCATTCGGTGCTTCTGTCCATAATGGGCGAGTGTGCCATGGCCATAGAAAACCTCCGTAACCGGGAAGAGAAGGAAAGGGCCGCCAGAAAGGCGGAGAACGAGCAGGAAAGAGCAAATATCCTCAGAAGCATCTCCCATGACCTGCGGACCCCCCTTACATCCATATCCGGCAATGCCGCCAACCTTATGAGCGACGGGGGCAGCCTGGATGACGAGACAAAGAGACACATGTACGCGGACATCTACGATGACGCCGCCTGGCTGACGGGACTGA
The DNA here is from genome assembly GCA_902796565.1 of uncultured Eubacteriales bacterium. Lineage (GTDB taxonomy): Bacteria > Bacillota > Clostridia > Eubacteriales > Anaerofustaceae > RUG14186. The sequence continues at coordinate 3,460 of CADBPP010000264.1, forward strand.
TAGAGAACCTCCTGTCGGTCACCCAGCTGGACAACAGCGCCATCAAGCTCAACCGCACGGCGGAGCTGGTGGAGGACGTGGTGCGGGAGGCTCTGAAACACTGCTCCAGGGACATCGAAAAGCATGTGCTGGAGGTACAGATGCCGGATGAGCCCGTCATCGCCATGATGGACACCCATCTCATTTCCCAGGTCATAACCAACCTGGTGAACAACGCCGTAAAATACACCCCGGAGGGTTCCATGATCAGGGTCAGCGCCCGCGACGACGGAAGCTACGTTTTCATAAGCGTGGCGGACGACGGAGGCGGTATCGCGGACGAAGACAAAGAAAAGGTCTTCGAGATGTTCTACAGCGGAAACAACAAACTGAAGGATTCCAGCAGAAGCCTGGGCCTAGGTCTTGCCCTGTGCAGGACCATAGTCAGAGCCCACGGCGGTGATATAATTCTGGAGGACAATAAACCGGCGGGAAGCATATTTACCTTCAGCCTTCCCACCTATGAGGAGAAGATTCATGAATAACCCTACCATCCTGATAGTGGAAGACGATTCTTCCGTACGTAATCTGATCGCGACGACTCTGCGTTCCCATGACTACAGCTACATCACTGTACAGAACGGAAACGACGCCCTGGCAGCGGCTTCGGCGGGAGAATGCGGCATAATGCTCCTGGACCTGGGGCTTCCTGACATGGACGGTCTGGAAGTCATCGAGCGGATCAGGAGCTGGTCGAAGATGCCGATCATCGTCATCAGCGCCAGAAACGCCGACAGCGCAAAGGTGACCGCACTGGATTCCGGAGCGGACGATTTTCTCACAAAGCCCTTCTCCGTGGAGGAGCTGCTGGCGCGCATAAGGGTCACCCAGCGAAGGATAGAGGACAGCGGCGAACAGCTCAACAGTTCCGTCTATGAGAACGGGGAATTGAAGATCGACTACGCCGCGGGATGCGCCTACATCGCGGGAGAGGAGCTGCATCTCACTCCCACCGAGTACAGGATCCTCTGTCTCCTGGCAAAAAACGCCGGAAGGGTGCTGACCCATACATATCTGACGCAGCAGATCTGGGGAAGCAGCTGGGACAACGATATCGCCTCCCTCAGGGTCCATCTGGCGACACTGAGAAAGAAGATAGAAAAGGATACCGGTTCGCCCCAGTACATACAGACCCATGTGGGCGTTGGCTACAGGATGCTGAAGCACGACTGATCCGGAAAGGAACAATGTCCCCCGCGGGATATACTTAAGGTAAAAAAGATCGGGAGATACCGCATGGACAGTGAAAAGAGAGACATCACATGCTCCTTCACGGGGCACCGCCCCGGAAAGCTCCCCTGGGGAAACGATGAGAATGCCCCGGAGGCAGTCCGGGTCAAGGAGAAGCTCAGGGATTACATACGCCTTCTTGCCCAGCAGAAGGGCGTAAAGCGGTTTATAAGCGGCATGGCGCCCGGCATAGATATGTATGCCGCGGAGGCGGTGATAGAACTGAAAAAGGAACTGGAAGGCATAAGCCTTGAATGTGCCGTTCCGGACGGAGATTTCACAGGGGCGCTTTCGCCCTCGGAAAAGATCCGATACTGCAGGATCATTTCGGGATGCGACAGTGTCCTGTTTGTGTGCGATCCGCCCTGTCCCGACAGCGATCTCATAAGGGACCGTTACCTCGCCGACAGCGCGAAATACATCATAGCGGTGTATTCCGGAGCCGAGGGCGGCACGGCGTACACCGTGAATTACGCGAAAAGCAAGGGATGCAGCATGATAGTGATAGACCCGGTCAGCCTGAAGGTCTACGCCTCGGGAGGGAGACAGCAGAATGTATGATTCTTTTGACAGCTTCAGACTGAGGACAGCGTCCGTGCTTTCCGGAGC
>CADBPP010000265.1 GCA_902796565.1 uncultured Eubacteriales bacterium
ATCATCATGACCATGAGCATGAGCACGACCATGAGCATGAGCATCATCATGAGCACGAACACGGCCACGTACATGAACACGAGCACGGGCACGAGCATGGCCACGAGCATCATCATGAGAAAGGCTGCACCTGCGAGGACTGTGTCAGCGGAGTCAGCGTCATACATCATGAAGGAGCCCTGGCGGGGAGCTTCAGCCTTGATACTTCAAAGACCCTTGAGGAGGCGGACGCCATCCTTATGGAGGAGATGAAGGCCCTCGGGAAGGCTGTGGACGGAGCCGGAGGGATCATCGGCCACATCAAGGCCGCTATAAAAACTCCCGGAGGTTCCTACATGTACTCGATCACCAGCGATACGGTATCAAGGAAGGGAGAGGTCCCCGAAGGAGACGCCCCCGAGGAAGTATCCTTCGCCTCCATCGTATTCGGGATCGAAGAGGACTTTTTAAGGGAGCACCTTGTAGCCATAAAGGAAAAACTGGAATGATCATCCTGGAACAGAATATATAACAAAGCGAACGCTGCCCCGCGGCAGCGTTCGCTCTTTTCTCAGCGGATGAATCCCGGGATCATCGCTGTGTACTTTTCGTACTTTTCCTTCATTATGGGTTCCACCAGGTCGTTCACGGGCGGATACAGCTTCTTGTATTCCTCCCAGCTCATCACATACTTGGACTTGAACTCGGGATACTGATCCGAGAACTTGCTCACCGTATCCTCAAAGACGTAATTGATGGACTTTTCGCCGGGGTTGTCGTACTTCGCGTTGGCAAGGGCGTACTCCTGGACCGCGACGTAATTTTCGGGCTCAATGTCGGAGATGTCAAGGGTGTGCTTGTCGAAGTCGAAGAAGAAGTTTCCTCCGGGAGCCATGATGTCGATCAGTTCCTTTGCCTTGTCTATGCACTGCTCTCTGGTGCCGGTCTTGAGGGTCGTGAGAGGATACAGTCCTCCGAGGATATGCTTCTTGCCCAGCACATCCTTGTACTTTCTGGCATCGCCGTATTCGAACCAGTAACGGGCTCCCGCGGGCAGCTCATACAGATTGTCCGTGAAGCGGGTCCAGTCTCCTTCACAGAAGATGTACATCCTCTGGCCTCTCTCGCCCGCGATATGGCAGAGCTTGTAGAACGTCGGCCAGTAGAACCTGTCAAAGTCCTTCTGCCTGAGGAACACGCCCATGTGGGTCATTATGCGGCTGCATCCGGTGATGTCCACCACTCTGGTACGCTGCTGATAGATCGCCATGGGCATCAGTGCCTCCATGGCATCAAGCACCTTCTGGGGACAGCGCCTTATATCCAGTACGATGTTGGAGAATCCCCTGTTGAAGTCCGCCAGGGTATCGAAGGGCGGAGCGGTCATTCCGGTGGACCCGGGCACCGGTGTGAAGTAGCCGTACTTCTCTGTGATATAGGCATTGGCTTTCGCGAACATCGCGTTGACATCCACGGTGGCCAGATAATTGCGGGCATAGGCAAAGGCCATCTCCGCGGGCGTACCCGCGTAAGCCGGGTTCAGCCTCGGCACCACCACGTCCGTCAGGAATTCATGGGGATTCGCGATGAAATCGTCATACTCATCAGCGGAAAAACCCGAGATCTCGGGGTGCTGGATGAACCCGGTATTGCTCATCACGTTCCCGAGGTTGCGGGTGAAGATAAGGGCCACCGGATTCCTTGCCCATGAAGCGGAAAAGTTGTCGCCTCTGGAAAGCTTCGTGACCGCATTCTCCAGTATCTCCGTTATCAGTTCGGTAGAGTATTCATACTGCGTCGTAAGAAGGTTCTTTCCGGCGAACTGGATCATGTATTCAATGCCCAGACCGTCGTTAACAGGGAATCTGTCCGGTACTGTTCCGGAATACAGGTCGGTGTACATTTTGGTCCTGTACTCCCTCAGTTCTTTTGCATCCATATGCTACCTCCGTGTTTTTTCTGATCCAATTATAAACTTTGAATCAAATAACGTCAATATTATTTTTTCATCATACAGGCATAAAAATAGACCGGCGGGAGCCGGTCGGCATCTATTCGAGTTCAAGTATGAAATATGGCTTCAGAACCAGATGGATATCATTGATGGTCTCAAGGCTTTCCCGCTTGAGCTGCTCTATCCTCTCGTCCCCGAGGCCCAGCAGCCAGAAACAGATCTCTATGAACTTGTCCCCAAGGTATTCCTTTGAGCAGTCGATGAGCCCGTTATGCCATGAGGATACGAGGGCATTGGCGGCGGAGATGCCCACCGCTTCGTAGATCGCAAGATCCGTATCGCTGATGGAAGGATTGATGAGCCTTCTCTGCATCTGGTAAAAGTGATTCCTCTGGGAGGCCGCCAGGGTGTTCTGCATATTGACGATATCGTTATGGGACACGTCGCCGAGCTGCTGAGCTGCGGCAAAGTTCTCCATGACGAATACCCTGAGCTTCGGATATCTTTCGTACAGATCCACTATGACCCTGTATTCCGTGGCTATGCCCAGGGCCAGATTGTAGTCCCCGTAAATATCGAACATCGCCTGGGACACGAGATTCCTCATGTCAAGCCTGAAGCGGGACTCGATGGTAGCCGCAATGTTTGACTTGGAACCGAAATAATATGTAAAAAGCCCGTTGTTCACACCGGCATGTCTTGTGATCTGAGCCACAGTGGTTTTGTTGAATCCCTGTTCGTAGAAGAGTTCCTTGGCAGACTCGATGATCTTGCCCTCGGCAAAATCCCCTTTGCCTGTCTTTGCCATTTCATTATTTCCCGTTTCTATAAATATACTTTGTGAATTATACCATAAAAGGGTTTATCTAACATAACCGGAGATCAAAATACCATAGAACATAGGACTTTTTCCGTTTCTTTAATAATGAGCCGCATCCTTCAGGCCGTCATTCAATACAATTTGTTTATCTAAAATATAATATTATTATCATTTACTCAAATTATCGATTGACACCGGAGACTGCATCAAATATAATTAACATGATAATTAGATGTATGTAAAATATACAGACGATCCCATGCCGTGCCGGCGGCAGTACCGGCAAGTATATGAAAAAGGAGAAAAAAATGACAGACGCGAAAACCATCAAAGCAGAACGTACTCAAAACCTTCATGACGTATACGACAACAAGATCCCCAAGAGAGTACCCATAAGCTTCGGACTCGGTCTCACCACAGTGGCCGACTATGCCGGAGTTGACAGAAAGGACGCATACTGGAATCCTTCCCTTCTTGAGAAAGCTTCAGACGAACTGTGTGAGATGATCCCCTCCGATACATGCATGTATTCCGGAACGGTATACACTCCCTATTCAGCCCAGAGCCTCGGAGCGAAGAACAAGATCATGAGCGACACCGGATACATGCAGCACCCCAATACAGTGTCCATGTTCCCGGAGGATTACGATGAGTTCATCAAGGATCCCTATGCCACCATCATAGAGAAGTTCCTCCCCAGGATCTATGACAATATGGATCCCGCGAACAACCCCACCAGATCCCTGTTCGCACTGGTCCAGGAAGCCAACCTCAACGGCCTGGTAGCTGCGCTGCAGATGCCCATGATGAGAAGGCTTGCCGAAAAGCACGGCTATCCCGATGGAGAGGGCAGAGGCGGCGGAGGAAGAACTCCTCTTGACTGGCTCGCTGACCAGCTCAGAAGCTTTGACGGCATATGCGTCGACGTAAGAAGGATCCCCGACAAGGTCGTCGAGGCCCTGGACGCCGCGTATCCCATGCTCTACAAGTCCGGCAGATGCCCCGATCCCAACAACGTGAACCGTTATGCGGTGGCGATGTTCCAGCTCCACATGGCGACATACCTGAATGAGAAGGCCTTCGTAAAGACCTGGTATGAGCCCTGGAAGAGACAGCTCGAGGACTATTCATCCCTCGGAATGAGATGCGGCGCCTTCCTGGAGGAGAACTGGACAAAGAAGATCGATTATCTTCTCGACCTGCCCACCGGAATGTACTTCACATGGGAATACGGCGATCCCAAGCTCTTCAAGGAGAAGCTCGGCAAGAAGTTCGTCCTCAGCAGCGGATTCCCGCTCAAGTACATCACCCAGTGCACAAAGGATGAGATCATCGACAAGACCAAGGAATGGCTCGACATCATGATGCCCGGCGGACAGTACATCTTCGGATTCGACAAGAGCGCCCTTACCATGGGAGACATCAACCTTGAGAATCTGAAGGCCTGCTTCGAGACAGTCCTCAAGTACGGCGGATATGACAACGCGGGAGCGCCCACCGGAGAGATCTTCAACAAGGCAGACTACACATTCTCCAATCCTCCCGAATTCAAGAGCCGCGCATACCGCAGCTGGGAAGACTACAAGAAGCTCTATCCCAACACACCGGAATCGGCAAAGAAAATGGTCATGGCTGCGGAGGACGCTGTATTCTCAAGCATCTTCTATATGAGCTGCTGATATCATCACCGAACATACAGCTGCGGGACCGGTATACCGGTCCCGCAATTTTTTTCACAAAGTGCTTGTTCACTGTTCCTTTATCGGACTTTTTATTATAATATAAT
>CADBPP010000266.1 GCA_902796565.1 uncultured Eubacteriales bacterium
CTGATGTACCTGAACAGGGAACTGTTCTCCATGATCGAGAGCAGGATAGATCCCCTGCTCATCTCCCGGCTTTATTCCACCCAGATCACCTCGGAGGGGGAAAAGAGCCTTCTCGACAATTCCAGGACATATTACAGGCTGCTCAGGAGGCTGATGAGCCTCGGACAGCACAAGGGGGAACTCAGGGAGGACATCAGCGTGTCCGACATGGTCAGGCTCTACGCCATGTGCGAGAGGGCCCTCATCTGCGAATGGTGCCTGTCGGGTTTCACCTTTTCTCTCAGGAGCTACTCGGAAAAGCTGCTGCCCCTTCTTCTCTCGGGAATAAAAAAATAATATATATCAATTCATCAATATATCGTTCTGTACTGCGTTCCTGTTAATGTATGGCTGTAATAAGCCATACATTTTGTTTTATCGTATCATATGTATGCATTGTTGTACAGCATACGTTCTGTGTTGCAGTCTTGTTGTCCTCTGTGCTATACTTCCTTCAATATATTTTTATTGTCAAAGAGGGAATCATACCATGAACACACCTGTAATTATCGCAGCCATTATCGTGTATATTTCCGGAATGATCTATGTCGGGTTCCGCAGCAACCGCCGCAATTCCGACATAGCGTTCTTCTACCTGGGAGGCCGCAGCCTCGGTCCCCTGGTCACCGCCATGAGCGCGGAAGCCTCCGACATGTCCGGCTGGCTGCTGATGGGTCTTCCCGGGCTGGCCCTTATGACGGGCCTCGCTGAAGCGGTCTGGACAGCCATCGGCCTTGCCATAGGCACCTATGTCAACTGGCTGATCGTGGCCAGAAGACTCAGGATCTACACGGAGAAGCTCTCAGCCGTGACCCTGCCGGAATACTTCTCAAAGCGCTTCGGTGACAAAAAGCACGTCGTCTCCCTTATAGCGGCGCTGATCATAGTGATCTTCTTCATCCCCTACACCGCCAGCGGCTTCGCCGCCTGCGGAAAGCTGTTCTCCAGCCTTTTCGGGATGGACTATCTGAAGGCCATGCTGCTCTCGGCCATCGTCATCACCTGCTACTGCGTGCTGGGAGGCTTCCTCGCCGCTTCCACCACGGACCTCATCCAGAGCATAGTCATGAGCATCGCCCTGGTGCTGGTCCTGGGCATCGCGGAAGGCATCACCGGAGGCTTCGGCAACATATTTGCCTCCGTCAGGAGCATGGACGGATACCTGGACATCATGAGGGGCTTCGACGTGGCCTCATCCACCCCCTCATCCTACGGGCCTCTGACGATCGCCTCCACCATGGCGTGGGGCCTCGGGTACTTCGGGATGCCCCACATCCTTCTCAGATTCATGGCCATCAGGGATCCGGGCGCTCTGAAGCTCTCGAGAAGAGTCGCCACCGTATGGGTCGTGATCTCCATGGGAGCGGCCATCCTCATAGGCGTCGCGGGCTACGGCCTGGTTTCCGCCGGGATCCTCGCCCCCTACGTCTCGGCCTCCGCGGCTGAAACGATCATAGTGGATATCTCCAGGTTCCTGGCCTCCAGGGGATGGATACCCGCCTTCGCCGCGGGAGTATTCCTCTCCGGCATCCTGGCCTCCACCATGTCCACCGCCGACTCCCAGCTGATAGCCGCCAGCTCCAGCATAACCCAGGACCTGCTGGTGGACTTCTTCGGGATAAAGATGACGGAAGTGAAAAAGCTGATGCTGGCCCGCATCTCCGTGGCCATCATCGCGGTCATCGCCGTGTTCTTCGCCATAGACCCCACCTCCAGCGTGTTCAGGATCGTATCCTTCGCCTGGGCAGGCTTCGGAGCGGCCTTCGGTCCCCTGGTGCTGTTCTCCCTGTTCTACCGTAAGACCAACAGGGCGGGAGCCGTGGCGGGAATCATAAGCGGCGGCGCCATGGTCTTCATCTGGAAGTTCGGCATCGCGAAACTCGGAGGGCTCTTCGCCATCTATGAGCTGCTGCCCGCGTTCATCTTCTCGGCGATCATGATCCTGGTGGTCTCCAACCTCACCGGAGGAGCCGACAGGAGCGTCACAGACACCTTCGACCGTGTCTCAAAGATGATGTAAGCAAAAAAATATCTCCGTACGCACCGTGCGCGTACGGAGATATTTTATTTCGCGGCCCTGGATGTCAGAGCCGTGGTGATGAGGATGTAGGCGCTGTCCTCATCGATCAGGCTCCTCTTGAGCTTCCTGTCAGTCTCCCCCAGAAGAGCTATCCCGTAAAGGGAATCCTCAAGGCTCATCCTGTTGTTTTTTCTCGCCAGCTTTATGACGTAGGGATGCCTGCCCTGTTTTTTCGCGATCTCCTCTTCTCCCATGCCGTGGGACAGTCCGTACTGCATCATCGCGTTCTGCCTCAGGGCCCCGTCCAGAGAATACATGACAAGGGAAAGGCCGGTCCTCAGTTCCCGAAGCTCCATGACCGCTTCCATGGCGCCCTTCATGTCCCCCCTGAGGACGCAGTCGGTATAGCGGGAGATGTCCCTGGTCACCGCCGGGGAGCATATGCTCCTGACGTCCTCCAGGCTGACCAGCTTTTTGCCCCTGCACCATGCGGTGAGCTTGTCCAGCTCGTTCACCACATATCCCAGGTCCGTTCCGCTGCGGTATGAGGTGTAATCCGTGGCGTCCAGGAAGTATTCCAGCGCCTCCTTTGAGATAGAGAGCTTCGCCGCCTTCAGGCGGTTCGTGACGTAGTCTGAGAGGCCCCGCTCGTCGTAGCGCTTCATCTCCACTATCCTGCCGTGCTGGGCGAAGGCGCTGTAGAGCTTCGTCCTTTTGTCCGGCATCTTCGGGGAGATGCATATGAGGCAGGCATGGACGGGATCGGAGGAAATGAAATCCGTAAGGATCCCCGAGAGCTCCTTTGAGGCGCAGACGGCAGAAAAGCTGTCGGAATCCATCACCACCAGCCTCTTTTCAGCCATCATGGGCATGGCGCCCAGCTCCGCGGCCAATACCCGGGCGTCCACCTTTTTGTCGTCGAATACCCGGCAGTTCATGTCCGCCAGTTCCCCGGTGAGTATCATGCCCCTGATCTGTCTCACATAGGCCTTTGCGATGTAGCGGTCATAGGCTATGAAAAGATAACAGGGAGCGACCGTGCCCTTATTCAGTTCAGATGAGAGCGCTCTGTAATCCATATGTTTCTCCTATGTTTGATTATACCACCGCGGGGAAGTTCTGGCAATTCTGAAGTATTCGTTAAGACTTGGTTAAAAGTCCCTTTTTTCCCCGGCATGGGAGGGTTTTGGGTTATAATGGAATAAGAATTTTCATCTGTTCGGAGAAATGCAATGGACGAAAGAAGACCTCTCATCTGGCAGCAGGCTCTGCTGACCGCAGCGGCCGCCGCGGCCGTATGGTACCCGCAGAAGCTTCTGGGAGCGAAGCTGGGACTCTATTCCACACTGATCAGCGAGATGCTCCTCCTTCTGCTCACCTTTTTATATGTACGCATGACGGGAGGCCGCTTCAGGGACGCGTTTCGGATAAAGCGTCCCACGGGACGAGCCTTTTTAGGCAGCATCGTCGTATATCTGGGGGGCTACCTTGCGATACTGGCCCTGACCCTTCTTATGGCCTATCTTTTCCCGGAAAAGTACTTTTCCGTCTCCGAGGGACTCAGCGAAGCCATCTTCGGCACCGGCATACCGGTATGGGCCGCTTTGATGATCGCGACAGTTTCCCCCGCCGTGTGTGAGGAGGCCTTCGCAAGGGGCAGCTTCCGTTATTCCCTCAGGGGATGCAGAAAGTGGATCGTGATAGTCGTCTCGGCGGCGGTGTTCGGCGCTCTGCACATGGATCCGATAAGGTTCGTGTCCACCTCCATCCTGGGGGCCATGTTCATGCTCATATATCTGGAGACGGACAACATACTCTATCCGATGACGCTGCACTTTATCAACAACGCCGTATCCGGCGCGGCATCCCTGGCTTCCGCGGGAGGAGGTGAGGCGGTGGTGCTGAAGATCCCCCTGATGAGCGTTGGGGCGTACTTCATCATCGCAGCGTTCTCCCCCTTCGTGATAAGGGGCGGAGTCAGGCTGCTTAAGCCGAAGGAGAGCCAGAAGCTCCTTACATACACCGCGCCTCAGAGGGGCGTCAGGACCCCTTCCGATCCCGCGAAGCGCCTGGCGGTCATCGTGGCCCTGATCTTCGCAATCTCCGGAGCGCTCATGATATCCTCCGACCAGAAGCTGAAGAGCCCCGCCTTTACCTACACCGATACGCTCACCGTCGCCCCGGATGAGACCGCAGTCCTGGATGTCACCTTCAGGGCGGAGAGCACCACGGTCTACGCATTCAAATACGATATGAGCATTTCCCGGGGAATAGGCACCATGTACGTGACAGACGAGACCGGTGAGAATCTCGGGCAGGTCGACTTCAGGGACGCCACCAGCGGAGTCTCCTCCATGATGCTGGAGGAAGGGACCTACCACATCATCGTGGAGGCCCATGTGGCGGACGTATGGGAATACTGCGAAGCCAGGGATCTCGGCTACAGCAGAGACGCGGACCTGGTACTTCTGGGCATGAACGTCCCGGAGGACGAGGACGTCGAGATATCGGTAGATTTTGAGATACACTGAATATAACACTTAAAAGGCATCAAACATGATCAAGCTAAAGGGAGTATCGAAATACTATCACAGCAAGGGCATCGTATCCACGGGAATGCTCAGGATCGACCTGGAGATGTCCCTGGGTGAATATGTGGTCATAACCGGTGAGTCCGGAAGCGGAAAATCCACCCTGCTCAACGTGATCTCCGGCCTCGACAGCTACGAGGAAGGGGAGATGTTCGTATGCGGGGAGGATACCAGCGCCTATACCGAGGCGGATTACGAGAATTACCGCAAGAAGTACATCTCCAACATCTTCCAGAACTTCAACCTGATAAACAGCTACACCGTATACCAGAACGTGGCCCTGGCCATGCAGCTGACGGGGGGAAAGGCCGGCAAAAAACAGAGAGAGCAGATCAATGACGTTCTCAGAAAGGTCGGCCTTTACCGCTACCGCCATTCCCTGGCCTCCCGCCTTTCCGGGGGACAGAAGCAGAGGGTGGCCATAGCCCGGGCCCTCGTGAGGAACACCCCGGTCATCGTGGCGGACGAGCCCACGGGCAACCTGGACTCCAAGGCCGCTTCCGCGGTCCTGAAGCTCCTGAAGAAGGTTGCCTCCGACAAGCTTGTGGTGGTGGTCACCCACAACTACGAGCAGGTGGAGCAGTATGCCACCAGGAAGATCACCATGAGCGACGGCAGGATAATCGAGGACAGATTGATCGCTCCTCCGCCCGAGGGGGAGGAGGCATTAAGCTCCGACTACGACACCAACCTGAGAAGGATACGCATCCTGCAGAAGCTGAGGCTGGGACTTCGAAACACCTTCAATATCGTGCCCAAGTTCCTGCTTCTGACGTTCATCTTCATATTTACCACCTTCGCAGTGTCCGGCTTCTACGCCACCATGCGAAAGAACAGCTACGACAGCACCCTGAACGGCTACAACTGGTTCTTCCAGAACACCTCCGACAAAAGGATCGTTTTGAAAAAGGAGGATATGAGCCCCTTCACCGATGAGGATTACGAGATCATATCGGCTCTGCCCAACGCGGACCATATCGTGAAGGAGGACCTGCTGCTCGACCGCTACGTGCAGTGCAACAGCGACAGCTATTACCTGTACGGGATGATGCTGCCTTCGGCAAGCGCTCCCGGGAAGCTCTCCTACGGCAGATACGCCGAGGACGACACGGAAATGGTCATCTCCATATCCTCCAATTACTACCTGAACAGCGAGGAAGCCATCGAAGCCGTCATGAACGAGGATTTCCACTTCTACAGCAACTTTGACGGATCGAAGATCAC
>CADBPP010000267.1 GCA_902796565.1 uncultured Eubacteriales bacterium
CTTGAGCCTGGAAGCCTTATACAGCTCCCTCTCGAACGCCACGTTCTTGGTATCGTAGGAGATGAGAGAAGGCTTTCCGGGTGCGAAATATTTGTCAACGAACTCATCGGCGGCCTTGATCTGGTCTTCCTCGCTCATTCCCTCGGGAAGGGTCTCGATGACGGAGATGAGGATTTTGTCACCATACTCATCATAGAGCTTCTTGGTGTCGTTCATGGGCTGAGGCGTCCATGACTGCCATCCCGCATCGATGTAGCACTGTACCCTCTTCTCATTGTGTCCGCAGGAATGCAGCATCGCGACGAACCACTTTGACTTGATGTAGTCGGTGAGCTTCTTCATGTAGGGCACGATCATCTCATAGGCAGTTTCCTCTGAGAAGAAGGGATCCTTCTGGCTGCCCCAGTCATCATGCACCATGATGGCGTCGATCCTCGGGAAGTATTCGGCTACCTTGTCCACGATCTTCATGAGGGTATTGGTGGTCATCTCGAAGATCTCCTTGACCGCGTCCTGCTGGTCCTCATCGATGAGTGCCATAGCGGCGCCTTCGAAGTCCATGAAGGATATCAGTCTCTCCATCCACGCTCCGTTCAGGATGGTGAATGTCGCCCATGAGTCTCCGCCTATGTATTCCGCGTTGGCTTTTGCGGAACCTTCCCAGTCCCAGCTGTCGATATCGGGTTCCTTAAGGACTTTTTTCCAGTCGTTGGCATCCTCAAGGGTGGGATTGCCGGGCTTGACCATGCTGCCTCCGACCTGGGGCACGTAGACCCATTCGATACCGAACATGTCCGGACCGCCGCCGTTGGCCGCGTTGTCAAAACCTTCCGCACTGTGAACGAATCCTCTGGCTACGTTGTCGGGAATACATTTCGGAGTGATGTCCGCAGATGTTCCTCTGGCAGGCAGTATCCACAGGGGGCACTTGTCCGTGAAGCAGTGCCTGAAGTTTTCCCTGTTCGTGATGGGGGTGTTATAGGTCCTCACGCTTCCTCTGAGCGCGCTCTTGACTTCCTTTACGACGGTAAGCTCGTCTTCGCTGAAGGGTATTTTTTCCATTGTCTGTTCCTCCTGTTTTCTATAATTGTATTATACATCCAAAAGTATATCCTCTTATCCGAACCGGCATATTTTGTAAAAAAACAGGAACAGCTTTCGCTGTTCCCGTTGACTTGGATCTTTTCTCTTTAGAGGTGTTCGGAGGTAGCTCTGGCCTCGATCGCTTTCTTTGCCTCCTCCATCTTCTCCGGAGTAAGCTTATATGCGAACTTCAGGAGCAGGAATCCCATGATGGGGATCGCTGCGGGGATGAGGGAGTAAGCGTTTGCAAGGGCATGCTTAAGTTCGGGCGTGGGTGTCTGTCCGGCGACGAAACCGCTGGAGAGCAGCACCGCTGTGAGCAGGACGCTCTTGAGGATACCCGCTATTTTAACGGGGAATTCGCACAGACCCATGATAAGGCTGTTGGCGTTGACTCCGGTGAGGTACTCGCTGTAGATAACGTTATCCTGATAGAGGTTCATCTCGAAGGGCTGTGTCGTTCCGGTCATGATGTGAACGAAGAGATTAACGATCAGGAACTGTACGGGGGCCTTCGTGAAGCGGGTGCAGAACAGGCATACCGACATGCACAGATATACGGTCATAAGGAACTTCTTGTAGCTCTTGACCTTGCGGCCGAAGATACGGACCATAGTGGATCCGCACAGTCCGCTGAGTCCGATGCACAGCATGTGGGTCGCTACGAAGGCAGGAGCCTCGAACACGTACTTGTAGTAGTAGACCGCCAGGGAAGGAAGCGCGATTCCCGCCATGTTGCTGGTAAGGTCGATGCACAGGGTGACCAGCAGCTGGCTGTTTGTTCTCAGCGTCTCGATGATGTCCTTGAGCTTAAGGGTCTCGTCATCGGTATTGTTCTCCCTGTGATACTCTTCCTCCTTGCCCTTGCTCAGAGCAAACTGGATGAGTTCGGCTCCCATGAAGAACATACCGGCAATGAACACCAGGACGGGATAGCTCAGAGCTTCCGTCATTCTGGTGGACAGGAACGCGACGATGATGGGAGTGAGATAATTGCCCATCAGACGTCCCACGTTGGAGCCCATCATTCTCTGTGAGTTGAACTTGTTGCGCTCTTCCTGAGTACTTCCGAGGATGTTCGTGAGGGATACGTCCGCTGCATAGGCAAAGTTCCATGCCGTGACTGCCACAGAATATCCGAGCACCACCAGAACGGTTGTCATAAAGACGTTGCCGGGTATTGCAGTGAAGTGCAGCATGAAGAACAGTACCGCCACCGGCGGCGCCACCAGGAGCCATGAACGCAGACGGCCCCAGGGCATGGGCTTGACTGATGCAATGATTCCGCCCGTGATAGTAGCCATTACGAAGCCTACGATGCTCGTAACGAGCATGATTCCGCCTGAAACGGCTACAGGTACGAGAGCTACGTCGGTAAGAAAGATCGCCAGATAGGTGCCTGAGATAGATGAGATAAAGCCTTCGCCGGCTGTACCGATACCCCAGAGAAGCATTTTCTTCGAAGATTTCTTTTCCATTTTGTTTTAGATGATTCCTTTTACTTTTGCTTTTTTTGCGGCTGAGCCGCTGTATTTATTATCCCGGAAGGAGTTCCCTCCTTCCGACATAATCAGTGTTTGGTTGTTCCTACTGGAACATTGCTATGGCCTGAGCCGTGTACTTGTCGTAAGCTGCCTTGATGAGGTCATGCACTCTCTCGTCGGGAATGGGATAATCCTCGGCAAACTCCTCGAAGCTCTGGACATACTTTGACTTGAACTCGGGATATTCCTTGTCGTATCCGCGGTGGATCGTGGTCTCGGGATCCACATCGGAGACCTTCTGCCCGGCGTTGTCGTACTTTCCGTGGGTCAGGACATAATCCATGACCGCGGAGTAGTTTTCGGGTTCGATGTCGTTGGTATCGAGAACGGATTTGTCGAAGCGGAAGAAGTAGTTTCCGCCCGGAGCCAGGATGTCCATCAGCTCCTTCGCCTTGTCAACGCACTGCTGCTTGGTGCCGTTCTTAAGGAGGGTCACGGGATAGAATCCGCCAAGGACGAACTTCTTACCCAGCTTGTCCTTGAACAGCTTCGGATCGCCGTATTCCATGTAGAGCCTGGTGCCCATGGGCAGCTCGGAGAGCTCGTCCACGAACCTTGTCCAGTCATGCTCGAGGAATATCGACGAAGCCTGTCCCCTCTGAGCGCTGATGTGGCAGATCTTATTGAAAGTCGGCATATAGAACTTGTCGAATTCCTTCTGTCTGAGGAAGGGGCCCATATGGGTCATGATGTTGTTGGCGCCGAGGATATGGGCACGGCTGCGGTTCGACATATGGATGGCATAGGGCATGAACGCCTCTATCGCATCCAGGACCTTCTGCGGGCAGCGTTTGATGTCGAGCACTATCTGCGAGAATCCTCTGGTCATATCACTGAGATTGTCGAATGCCACAGGGTTCCTTCCGGTGGTCCCGGCGGGAACGGTGAAGAGGCCGTACTTCTCGGCTATCGCCGCGTTCGCTGCGCTTACGGTCCTGTTGAAGTCCTGGGACGCCAGGAGATACCGGGTGAAGTTGATGCAGCGGAGAACTGGATCCTCAACGTATGCCCTGCTGGCTCTGGGCCTGATGTAGGCCTGGGTGTAATCATAGGGCGCCTTCATGAATTCATCGAACTCCTCGTCGCTGAGAGCCGAGGTTTCAGGATGCTGAATGAACCCGCTCTTGCTCATGACGTTCTGGTTCGACTTCTGGAAGAAGCTTCCTATGGCGTTTCGGGGGGAGCCTGTATTGAACACGTCTCCTACCGCGAACTCACGGACCTTGTCCATGTAGGCGATCAGTTTTTCTGTGGTCAGGGAATACTGTGTGACCATAAGGTCGTCGCCGCTGTACTTTATGAAGTACTCGATGCCGAAGCCGTCGTTGATCGGGACTCTGTCCGGTATAGTGTTGGAATACAGGTCGGTATACAGTTTGGTCCTGTACTCCTTCAATTCTGCACTGTTCATTTCCACCTCCCATTTTGAAAATTAGCACTGCATTTATATACAAATTTATTGTACAAATTTTGACATTAATTGTGTATTTACTTGTCTATAATACAAATTTCTGGCATAAAAGTCAAGGAATATTGATTGTTTGAAGCATAAATTTAAAATGATAAATATTGAATAAAATAATGAGGCCGGCGCTGCCGTCCGATTGCATTTTCCCACATTCTGGAGTATAATTATAGTTAGCTTCGTTTTTTACAATCATACCCCTAATTTTTTACTTTATAAATTGGACAGGAGGACATAAAATGTACTACAACAACATCAAGGGTTCGGGACTCAACGTCTCCAAGCTGTGCCTCGGCACCATGACTTTCGGCGGACAGACTGATGAGGAGACCTCCCTGAGGATCATGGATTTTGCCGTTGACAACGGTGTTAACTTCTTCGATACCGCCGATATCTATACCAACGGCATCAGCGAGCAGATCGTGGGCAAGGCCCTCGAAGGCAAGAGAGAGAACGTCGTCATAGCAACTAAGGTCAGCGGTTCAAAGACCAGGCCCCCGAAACCCAACGGAAGCGGTCAGGGCAGAAAGCATATCATAGCCAACCTCGAAGACAGCTTAAGAAGCCTGCGCACGGACTATGTGGATCTTCTCTATCTGCATTTCCCGGATCCCACCACCCCCGTGGAGGAAGTCATCGAGACCATGACCGGCCTGGTCAGGAGCGGTAAGATCCGTTATTACGGACTTAGCAACTATTCCGCCTGGCAGTGCTGCCAGTTCATCCACACCGCAAAGGAGATGAACGCCATCGCCCCCATCGTGACTGAGAGCGTCTACAATCTCATAACCAGGGGCCTCGATGATGAGATGGCGCCTTTCCTCACCCAGTACAAGATGGGCCTTTCCGTATACAACCCCATAGCTGCTGGCCTTCTTACCGGAAAGCACAAGGGGACCACGCCCAATGAAGGCACGAGATTTGCCCTTGAAAAAGGTTACGCCATGCGTTACTGGAACGGACAGAACCTTGACGCGGTGGGAGAGCTTTCCAAGATCGCGGAAGCCGCCGGGATGGGTCTTCTGGAATTCTCACTGGTATGGCTCACCAACAGACCGGTGGTGGACAGCATCATCATGGGCGTTTCCAAGTATGATCAGCTGGTGGAAAACGTCAGCTACTTCAATGAGAAGAAGAGCCTCGATGCCGAAACCATGCAGAAATGCGATGAGATCTGGAACAGTATCAAGGGTTCCTACTACAGCTATCACAGATAAAAAGATCCCTTTCGGGACCCGGGACGGGCACTTCGCCCGTCCTTTTTTCAGCATCAAAAAAGGAGCCCTCCGGGCTCCGTATTGAGACGTCACTGTTTCTTCCTGACAGGCAGGATGATGTCCATCTTTATGTTTTCGTTATCGCTGGATGCCGCTCCGTAGAATTCATATGCGATCCTGGAATCATCCAGTTCGTACTCTCCGTTCTCCTCCAGCCACTCATCGTATATCTCTTCCCAGAGGTCCATGATCTGGAACAGGAACTCCGTGCTGCCTTCCTCGGTCATGTCCAGTCCCGGCGTGGTGAACACCGCGAACAGCCCTCCCGGGATCTCCACGCGGGTCGCTCCCTCACATACCCTGTCATAGTTGTCAACGATGGAGCCGTGGAAATATTCCAGGAACTCACTGCCTTCATTTCTTCGCCAGAGACCTATCTCGGCAAGGGCTCCCGTGGCGAATTCATTGTATTCCTCCTGGGAGATCTGCACATTGAACTTGCAGTTTACCCAGAATGCGGCGCACCGTCTGGGATCGTATTCCTTCATTTTGGTATCGAAGGAGAATCCCGCTGCCTTTCTGGGCTCTATCTGTGTGATCTTGGGTTCTGTCATTTATTACCTCCCGGCAGTTCTATTTCCTGCTACCCCTTCCCAGGGCTCTGAGCAGATACAGGAAGAGATTCACGAAGTCAAGGTAGAGGGCCAGAGCGGCGATTATCGATGTTTTCTGGAGCATCACGCCGTCGCCGCTGTAATACTGGTGATACTTGCGTACCTTCTGCATGTCGTATGCGGTATAGGCCAGGAAGATCGCCACGCCCGCGAGGCTCGCGATCTGCTCGAAGGAGCTGAAATCCAGGAACATGCTCATGATCCAGAAAACCAGCAGGCATACCAGACCGCCCAGAAGATACGGTCTTAAGGCCGTAAGGTCCGTCTGGGTCGTCTTTCCGTAAAACGCCATGAGTCCGAAGAACACCGCGGTCACCAGGAACACGTAGTAAAGCGTGGAGCTGGTGTATATCGCGAGATATATGCCGAAGGTGAAGCCGTTTAAAATGGCATA
>CADBPP010000268.1 GCA_902796565.1 uncultured Eubacteriales bacterium
ATCGCAGATCCATACCGGAAGCGGTGTTCCCCAGTAACGGTCGCGGGAGAGCGCCCAGTCCTGGATATTCTCCAGCCAGTCGCCGAAGCGTCCCTCGCCGATGCTCTTCGGGATCCAGTTGATCTTCTTGTTATTCTCGACCAGGTCATCTTTGACGGCTGTCATGCGGATGAACCAGGATTCTCTTGCGTAATACAGGAGCGGCGTATCGCAGCGCCAGCAGTGCGGATAATCATGCTCGAACTTCGGCGCGGAGAACAGCTGGTTCCTGCCGGCAAGTTCCTTAATGACTTCGGGATCCGCGCTGATCGCACCCTCATCCATTTCCTTCTTGGTGGGTTTCGCCCGCATGCCCTTAAAGGGTTCCTCGGTCATAAAGCCCTTCAGGTCCACGAACTGGATAAAGGGAAGGTCATAATCGCGGCCGATCCGTCCGTCATCCTCACCGAAAGCAGGTGCGATATGGACGATGCCGGTACCGTCTGTCATGGTGACGTAGTCATCACAGGTCACAAAGAAAGCTTTCTTGCGCTGCTTAACGGCGGCTTCGCCGGCGCAGGCATAGAGCGGCTCATATTCCTTATATTCAAGATCCCTGCCGGTATACTCCTCCAGGATCTCATAGGCGGGCGTTCCCTTTTCCTCATCAGCCAGGCTCCCCAGGACCGTGTCCAGCAGCGCCTTTGCCAGAATGTAGGTATATCCGTCCGCGGCCTTTACCTTTGCGTACGTCTCTTCCGGATTCACGCAAAGAGCCGTGTTGGACAGCAGTGTCCAGGGCGTTGTCGTCCAGGCCAGGTACCAGACATCACCCTCATCTTCAAATCCTTTTGCCTTAAAGCGGACGATCGCGGAGCGTTCCTTGACCGTCTTGTATCCCTGCGCCACCTCATGGGAAGAGAGCGGCGTCCCGCAGTGCGGGCAGTAGGGCACGACCTTGAAGCCCTTGTACAGAAGGCCTTTGTCCCAGATCGTCTTCAGAGCCCACCACTCGGATTCGATATAGTCATCATAGTAAGTCACATAAGGATCATCCATATCGGCCCAGAAGCCGACCACATCGGAGAACTCCTCCCACATGCCCTTATATTTCCAGACACTTTCCTTACATTTCTTAACGAAAGGTTCGATTCCGTAGGCTTCGATCTGGTCTTTGCCCTCGATGCCGATCTCCTTCTCCACCTCCAGCTCCACCGGGAGTCCGTGGGTGTCCCAGCCGGCTTTCCTGGGAACATACTGTCCCTTCATGGCGTGGTATCTGGGGATCATGTCCTTAATGACGCGTGTAAGCACATGCCCGATGTGGGGCTGTCCGTTGGCTGTGGGCGGTCCGTCATAGAAGGTGTAGGTCTCGTTTCCTTCCCGCTGCTTCATGCTTTTCTGGAAAATGTCGTTTTTCTTCCAGAACTCTACTGTTTTGCGTTCCCTCTCCACGAAATTCAGATCCGTGGAGACCTTGTTGTACAGCATACGTTGTCCTCCTTCCGGTAACTACTCCGGCGTTTCTCGTCCGTCGAAGCTGCTGTTTCCGTGTCAGCTTGTTTCTCGTCTTTACATAATGGAAAACGGTCTTTGTCAATTACAAAAAACGCCTGCAGTATCCACGAGACCGTTTCCGCAGGCGTAAACACGAACTTGATTATATGAAATTACATCGCTCACGTCAATTCTTTTTCGTCCGGTGCGGGCTCTTCGCCCTCCTCCTCTTCCTCCGGCGGCGCCAGCCGGTGAAAGATGGGCACAAACAGCATGGAACTGATGTAGGAGATGGCTGAAAAACCGATCAGCAGCCAGATCAGGATTCCCCAGATAATGGTCGTTGCATTCCAGAGCGTAAGAAAGGCGGCGGCAAAGATAACAGCCAGAAGCAGCAGGGTCCTCGGCGCGTTGGCGATCGCCAGCAGGATCGCGTTCTGCAGCGTCTGAGCGACGGAATTGACGAACCGGGCCAGCAGCGGGAACGCATAGACCAGGATCATGCTCCAGAGCAGCGCACCGATGTACACGCTGATCCGGATCACGGTCCCGAGGGTTCCCTCGTAAAGACGCATGATCCTGAAATCCAGGAACATCAGGACGGCGACCAGGAGCATGAAGATCCAGATGATCGTAGCCTGCCTGAAGTTCTGTTTGAAAGAGCGGAAAAAGGAGCGGGCCACATAGCCCTCTTCGCCCTCCTTCATCTTGAGTGTCACATAGGAAAGCGCGGTCAGCGATGCCCCGATGGTCACGACCGGCAGGGAACAGACCACGAACAGAAGGTTCAGGATGATAAGATCCGAGAACTTGTTCAGGGCGTTGAACAGCGGGCCGTCCAGATTAAAAATACCTCTCATGACAGTCTCCCTTCCAGCCACTCCAGGACATCCTCATATACCTGGGCACGGTCCAGCTCATTGAGTACCTCGTGCCTGTCATTGGGATAGATCCTGCATACGACATCCTTGATCCCCAGTTCCTTCATCTGTGCGAACACCCGCTTGACGCCCACGCTGAAATTGCCCACGGGGTCCATCTCGCCCGCAATGAACAGAATCGGGAGGTTCTTCGGGATCCG
>CADBPP010000269.1 GCA_902796565.1 uncultured Eubacteriales bacterium
ACACTTCACGTCCATCGAGGACAACGCTTCAGAGATCATAAGCTTCATCGATGAAAACTTATCGGGCCATGTGCTCATGATAGGAGGCCTGTCCCTGGGGGCCCAGGTCCTTCTGGAGATACTTTCACAGAGAAGCGATGTCTGCAGCTATGCCCTCTGTGAGAGCGCCATGGTGATACCGTCCCATCTTACCAATGCTCTCGTGGGGCCCGCTTTCGGCTCAAGCTACTCACTGATCAAAAACAGGGCCTTCTCAAAGGTCCAGTTCGCCTCCTACAGGTTGAAGGACGAGCTGTTCGAGGATTACTACAGGGACAGCTGCGGGATCGAAAAGGAAGACATGATAGCCTTCATGAAAGCCAGTACTTCCTATTCTCTCAAGGATGAGATCCGATCAACCTGCGCAAAAGTCAGAGTATACATCGGAGAAAACGAAACCGCCGGCATAAGACGTTCGGCGATGATGATAACGGAAAAGATACCCAAAAGCGAAATGAATATCCTCATGGGGATGTATCACGGCCAGTTCTCCATGAACCATCCCGGGAACTACGTTGAGGCCGTGAAGGATTTGATAAATAGCTGATCAGGAGGAAAAGCATGGATCTTGCGGTGATATACGATTCAAAGACAGACAACACGAAACAGGCGGCCCGGTGGATAGCCGAGGGCATGGGAAGGGTGGAAGGCGTGAATGCCGGGATCTTCCATGTCAGCGAAGCGGATAATAACGCGGAATTCATCCGGGGAGCATCCGGTGTGGTGATGGGATGTCCCACCTATGCAGCGATAATGACTCCCGCCATGAGGGACTTTCTCATGGGAGCGGGAAAGCTGGGCCTTGCCGGAAAGCTCGGGGGAGCCTTCGCCACAGCACAGTACACCCACGGCGGAGCTGAACTGGTCATACAGTCCATCCTCGTCAACGAGATAGTTCTCGGGATGCTGTGCTTCTCCGGAGGAGGATCCTTCGGAAAGCCGATCATACATCTCGGCCCCGTAGGGATCAACGACAACGTGGAAAAGCACAACGGCATGGACAATTACAAAGAATACTTCACTGTCTACGGCGAAAGGTTCGCCCGCAAGGCAATGGAGCTCTTTTCATGACTTTCAGGCAGGACATTCAGACAACTCCCGGAAAGGATATGATAAATGAAACTGATAATACACGATTTTCCCGATGAGGAAACGAAGCGGGGGATACGCGAAGACCCCGCCGACTGCGTACTGATAGGGGACAAAGGGACCATAATGCCCTGCATCGGCTGCTTCGGCTGCTGGAAGAAGACCCCGGGAAAGTGCGTCGTTTCCGACGGATACGACTCCATGGGAGAACTGATCCACGCTGCTGATGAAGTCATCGTTTACAGCAGACTCACCTTCGGAGGCTTTTCGGGCTTCGTGAAGAACGTATTCGACAGGAGCCTTTCATACGTACTGCCCCACTTCGAGCTGGTGGACGGAGAGAGCCATCACATGAAACGCTACAGCGAGACGAAGGACTTTTCCTTCCGCTTCAGAGGAAGCGGTATGACCGAAAAGGAAAAGGATCTAGCAAAAAAGTACGTAAAGGCCGTATGCACCAACATCAGGGGAAACGTGAAGGAAGTGACCTTTGAAGAGACGGAGGACTCACAGGACATCCCCGAAGGAACACAGAGGCTCCCGTCGGAAGAGACTGTGATCCTGAACGTCTCCATGAGGGAAAAACGCTCCAACTCAGCGAAACTCGCAGGAGTGCTGACCCAGAAGATGAGTTCTCCCGCCGATACGGTATATCTCAGGGATCATCTCAGGGATATTGACGGACTTATGGATATCCTCTCGCGCTATGAAAGGATAGTGCTCGCCATGCCTCTTTACGTGGACGGCATGCCGTCCCAGGCCATCAGACTTTTTGAAAGGATCCGGGATAAGGGAGAACTCAGAAACAGAAAGATCTTTCTTCTTGCCAACATGGGACTGTACGAGACTGTCCAGCTCTCCAACATGCTCTCCCAGGTGAAGCTGTTCTGTGAAAAGACAGGGAACGATTACATGGGAGCCGTCGCGGTGGGAGCCGGGGAACTGGTGGGCGGCCTTATGGAATTGATAAGTGCGGACTCACTGTTTCTCAAGGACATCGGCAAAGCCCTAGGGGAGCTCGCATCCTCGGTGGACAGAGGATCGGCTCTTGACGACATCTTCACCGGTCCGGTCTCCTTCCCGAGAAGGCTCTACATAGCCATCGCGAACTCCGGATGGAAAAGGGGAGCGAAAGAAAACGGACTTAGGAAACAGGATCTATTCAGACAGTACTAAATCTTATACGGAGAACACGATGAACAGACAGCAGGAATTATTCGACATGAAAGCGCCTCCCATACGTACCAGATGGTTTCTGAGGCCGCTTACATACCTTATCAGCCTTCCTGAATTCAAAAGGCAT
>CADBPP010000270.1 GCA_902796565.1 uncultured Eubacteriales bacterium
TCACACAGCTCCCTATATCTTGCTGCAACAGGTTCCGTCATATTTTCCCGGTAATCAATAAGCCCCGGACACAGTCCTGCCAGCGCCTTATATACCTTTTCTCTGAGCAAGAGGTCACAATCCAAGTCTCCTTAAAACCGATCACCGGCGTGTGATCTGCTGATCAGGTTCACCGTGTGGAAATGAATGACCCCATCAATACCGAGGAGAGATGAAAAAAGAGATCCGGCTTTTACACCAGATCCCTTTATTAGGTCCTATATTCTGTCTACAGCGATTTCCCCTTATTCAGCTACATTAATGCTTCCATCCTCGTTTCTGGAGAACTGGCTCAGGAAATCCCATGCTGTTTCGGCATTAACATCTTCATATTCATGAATTGATGTCACAGCAACCAGTTTTGTGTACTCTGTCCCGTCTTCGCTTGCGTAGGTGCTCACGATATCCTTGACAAGCTTATTATTCTCATCCTGATAATATTTGCTTGTGATCTCTTCTTCAGAATCCGCTTCCATTCCCCAGAATCCGGCTTCCGGATCATTCTCATAGTCGCTTGTCACACCATTTCTGTCAAAGATGTAAGCGATTGTTTCTGTAGGCTCGCCGATATTCATGATAGACCACGGCTGGTTCGGCATCTCAAGGATATGAGAACTTGTCGCGCCAAAGTAAATAACCGGCATAATGGAACCAGTCGCCATCTTACCGACAGCTTCTTCGTCACCGCGGTAATCGTCACGTGCTGTGCAGGCATTCATTGGGGCAGCTGCGGCAAGCAGGTTCTTATATTTCTCATTTGAGAGGATGTTCCATGTGTGAATGGAGCCATTTGAGAAACCTGTCATGTAAAGTCTTGTTTTATCAATGACCGGATGATTCTCAACGATATCGTTGATCGCTTCGGCGATTTCATCGTCTGTCATGGACTCACAATGGTTAAAGCCAACATACAGGAAACCATTCTCTTCAGCCAGTGTGGGCCATTCGGAGATCACAGCCATTGTCAGCGCAGAATTGTCATTGCCGTGCATGCCGATCACAAGCGGAGCACTTCCATCTTCCTGTCCGGCAACGGATGCAGGAGTGTACAGGTAGTATTCAAGTTCAGATCCGGTAGAGGCTGTAAATGTCTCATTCTCAACATCCATAGTAGCTTCATAATCCGGAATATCAATTACGACATCATAGCACCGTCTGAAATTTCCAACCAGATTGTCCCATGCAGCTAATACATTCTCTGCATCAAAGCCGTCAGTAATGTCAGACTGAACTGAAGCAAAATGTCCTTCTGAATCAGCTGCTTCGAAGAATTCTGCGACTTCATCTGCTGCATTTACCAGATATACCGGCATTTCAGTGCTTTCAAGTTTGGAAAGAATCTCTTCGGGTGCAACAGAAACATTGCTCAGGAATGCTGCTGATGGTTTGTAGAAACCGTCCATATAATGAACAGTGTCCTCCTGACCGGGGAGGATG
The DNA here is from genome assembly GCA_902796565.1 of uncultured Eubacteriales bacterium. Lineage (GTDB taxonomy): Bacteria > Bacillota > Clostridia > Eubacteriales > Anaerofustaceae > RUG14186. The sequence goes on from CADBPP010000270.1 coordinate 1,477, forward strand.
TACTCACTGACGAAATCAGCTCCTTCACCGTTTGCGAACACATAGACGCGCTCCGTATAGCCCGGAAGCTTACCATTTTCATTGAGACCGGTTGCTTCATCGTAAGGAAGAAGGGTTCCATCTGAATATGCGGCATTCTCAAATTCTGTGGAGCCGACAGCTGCAAGGATGGATTTCTTATCATCTTCCGACCAGGCAGCGCCATCTGCCGGGTTCACAAAAGTGATGACGCACTGCTCCTGAGCGGCAATATCAGCAAAGCCGCCATCCACAGCAAGCTGCTCTACGCTGTCTGCGTCCAAAACCGTGTCATTATAAACCAGAATAATCGGCTTCCATGTTGCGTTATGGCCGACATCAATGCCTTCGCCCTGCGGGACATAGACAAATGCCTGGTTGCCGGACTCCAGCGCAAATTCGTTTACTATTCCGGATACATCAGATTCCTCTGCATCATCGGCATAAACAGCTGATGCGGACAGAATGCAGGCGGTCATTGCGAATGCGGTCATGCAGACTACGAGCTTTCTTTTCATGTTGATCCTCCTATTTTTTCATGTGGTGATGTGTGTTACCTGTTGATGATACAATACCACTGTTTTGACGCAAATACATGCAAATAATTACCCAGAAAATGCACAAAATTGATATAATAAGAAGAGGAGGGAAAGGAAATGTCTGGAAAAAATGCAGCATTTGAGAAGGTATACACATCGGGGGACTTTCCGATCAATATTCATAAGTTTCAGTTCACAAAAACACAGATACAAATAGCACAAAGACACTGGCATAAGAGCCTTGAAATAGGCTATCACGAGAATACCCACTGTGAGATCAGGGTAGAGAACGAAGAACATGTTATTGAAGGAAGCGGTGTGTTTCTCATCAACAGCAGATGTATCCATGAATTACATAACCATGTTACCGAAAAAAGTGCGTCAACAGTACTGATCATTCCGGATGAGGAATTGGAGAAGCATATTCCGGATTACAATCAGATCCAATTCGTTGTGGATGAGCAAGATGAGGCTATTATTCGGTATATCCGGGAGATATATAACGAGTCTGTATCGGAATCACCGTATCGGGCATTACGGCTTAATGAGCTGATTTATGGCCTGCTGCATTATCTTTGTACCAACTGTGCCAGGCAAAAAGACGGGTATGCATCACTGATGGTGATGCAGAAGAAGGATTGGGCGGATGAGGTGATTGAGTATCTTATCCGGAATTATGCAGTTATTCGGGATTTGACAGAGGTCAGTGATTACTTTGGTTATTCACGGGAGTCCTTCTGTCGTAAGTTCAGGCAGGTGTTTCACTGTACTTTGCATGAGTATATTGCGAAACTGCGGCTGCGGGAGGCAATAAAGCAGATCAGAAAAACGGATGTGAGGCATTCTGTTATCGCCATCAACTGTGGTTTCACAAATCTGAGGAATATGAA
>CADBPP010000271.1 GCA_902796565.1 uncultured Eubacteriales bacterium
AAAGGCCGGCAAGGGGATCCTGGTGAGCCCCACTGTGGACGGCAACGTCCTGGTGGGTCCCACATCCGATCCCATAGATTTCAAGGACGATCTGAAGACCACGGATGACGGCCAGAAGAGGGCCTTTGACGGAGCCAGGAAGAGCGTTCCCTCCGTAAGTGAGAGGGATGTCATAACCTCGTTCTCCGGCAACCGTTCCGTGGGAGACCAGGGGGACTTCATCTGCAGCATCTCCTCCGTCGAACCGAAGCTCATCAATCTCGCGGGCATCGAGAGCCCGGGACTCACATCTGCTCCCGCCATCGCGGAATACGCCGCGGGGCTCCTCAGACAGAGCGGCATCGAGCTCGTTAAGAGGGAAAAGTTCGACGACACCAGGACCGTCATCAGGTTCAAGGAGCTGGACGATTTCAACAAGCACGAGATCATCCAGAACGACCCCGCCTACGGCAGGATCATCTGCCGCTGCGAGACCATCACCGAGGGCGAGATCGTGGACGCCATACGCCGTCCCGCGGGAGCTTTGGATATGGACGGAGTCAAGAGGCGCGTCAGGGCCGGCATGGGCCGCTGCCAGGGCGGTTTCTGCGGACCCAGGGTCATGGAGATCCTCTCAAGAGAGCTGGGCATACCCATGACAAAGGTCACCAAGTTCGGAGGCAGGTCATATATGGTCATAGGAAGGGAGGAACTTGCAGATGATTAACGTGGATGTTGCCATCGTGGGCGGAGGCCCGGCGGGACTCGCCGCGGCTATCGAGTGCCGCAATTCAGGCTGTGAGGATATCCTTATCCTTGAGCGCGACAAGATCCTCGGAGGGATCCTCAACCAGTGCATACACGCGGGCTTCGGACTGTCCTTCTACAAGGAGGAGCTCACCGGCCCCGAATTTGCCCAGAGACAGATAAATGAGATGAAGGGCCTGGGCATCAGGGTGATGACCGATACCATGGTGCTCTCCATAACCCAGGAGAAGGTCATAACGGCCTGCAGCACGGAGGGCCTTGTGGAGATACAGGCAAAGGCCATAATACTGGCCATGGGCTGCAGGGAGCGTACCAGGGGCATGCTGAGGATATCCGGTACCCGTCCCTCCGGCATCTATACCGCCGGCACGGCCCAGAGGCTCGTCAATGTCGCAGGATACATGCCGGGAAAGGAAGTTGTGATCCTTGGAAGCGGAGACATCGGCCTTATCATGGCCAGAAGGATGACCCTCGAGGGGGCCCATGTCCAGGGCGTTTATGAGATCATGCCCAAGAGCAACGGCCTCAAGAGGAACATAGTACAGTGCCTGGACGATTTCGGGATCCCCCTGCACCTTAATACCACAGCCATCGAGATCCACGGCAAGGAGAGGGTAATAGGAGTCACGGTCGCGAAGGTGAACCAGAACCTTCAGCCCATCGAGGGCACCGAGGAATTCATTCCCTGTGATACGGTGCTCCTCTCCGTGGGGCTTATCCCGGAGAACGAGCTTTCCCTGGGCTGCGGCATAGTCATGGATCCCAAGACCAGGGGACCCAAGGATTACGGCGCATTTGCCACCAGCGTGCCCGGCATCTTTGCCTGCGGCAACGCCCATCATGTCTACGATCTGGTGGACAACGTAGCCAAGGACGCCATCAAGGTGGGCAGGACCGCCTGTGAATATGTAAGAGGAGAGGTTGTACAGTAATGGAGACTTCAAAGGTCATATGCGTAGTGTGCCCCAACGGATGCGAGATATCCGTGGACCACGAGATTCAGGACAACGAGCTGAAGATACTGAATATCACCGGAAACAAGTGTGAGAGAGGAGAAAAGTACGCCTCCGCGGAGATCATCTGCCCGGTACGCACCCTCACATCCACCGTAGCCATCAAGGACGGCATGTTCCCGAGGCTTCCCGTCAAGAGCGCCGAGCCCATCCCCAAGGCCAGCATGATGGAAGCCATGAAGGAGATCAGAAAGAAAAAGGTCGAATCTCCCGTATTCATGGGAGACGTGATCATTCCCAACGTTGCCGGCACAGGCATCGACATCATCGCCGAGAAAAACGGATGAACCCGTCATTCACATTCACGGCCGTGGGAGTCATACATTCCCCATATAAGGATCTTAAGGACATCCCCAGACAGGGATATCTTTCGGGGGAACTCACCGCCGAGATAGAGATATTCGAAGAGTACGCCGATGCCGCCTCCACGATGCTTGCCGGAGGAAGATATGTAGTGCTCTTCGTCTTTGACAAAAGTGAAGGATACGACCTGATGCTGGTGCCGAAGAGCGGGGAAGGGGAGGTAAGGGGGCTTTTTTCCACAAGGACTCCCGAAAGGATCAACCCAATAGGACTCAGCGAGATCACGGTAAAGGCTGTTAACGGCAGGTCAATAACCTTCACCGGCGTGGACATGCTGGACGGCACTCCCGTACTGGACATAAAACCCGCTATGTAAGCGGTATTTCTGTTTCTGTCGGGGAATATCATATATACACTAAATAATTATACTGTTCATATTATTCCCGGAAAGGATGTGTATGGATCCTATGATAGAAAGACTTGAACTGCCTTCAGGGGCGGTATACGAAGGTGAAACGAAGGACGGAAAACCCGACGGCAAGGGCGTGCTGACTTCATCCAGAGGCGTCGTTTACGACGGGTATTTCAGAAACGGGAAAAAGCACGGTGAATTCACCGTCAGGACCACCCGGGGAAAGATCATTTCATGTGAATTCGAAAAGGACGAGCAGCGTTCCCTCGGGACCGTACATTATCCCAACGGAGACGTGTACGAAGGTTTCCTGGTGGATATGGTGGCTGAAGGAAACGGCACTCTGAAGACCTCTGACGGTACGGTTTACAGAGGCCACTTCCGTGACGACCTTTTCGACGGGATGGACTGTGATGTCTTCTATTCCAACGGTGACACCTACAAGGGCGACTTCATCAACGGGGAAGCCTTCGGTCCAGGAGTGTACACGAAGGACGGGACCGAAATGTCCGGAGAAGCCGCCGGAGGCATGTTTACAGCGGACGACGGAACTGCCTTCAAAATCAGATAAAATAATCGAAAGGATTTGATATGGGTATTTTTTCCAAGATCGACAGATACCACGGCTCGGATGAATCCGCCAACCTCATGAACATGGAGGAATTCGGGATCCCCAAGCGTTCTCTGTTCACGGAAACGGAGATCCTGAGCCTGAGGCATAAGATAACCATCACCGATGAATACGACAACGTATGCTACTACGCCGAGACAAAGTTCCCGTCACTGCATGACAAGACCGAGATCTACGACGCCTCGGGAAATCATATCGCTCATTTCGAGAGGAAGCTCTTTTCCATCCATCAGAGACATTTCGTAAATATGACCGGCGGGTGCGATTTCGAGCTCTCCACGGAGATCCTCCACATTGTGAAGGACATCATCAACATAGAGGGCCTGGGCTGGCAGATCCGGGGCAACGTCCTCGGTTTGAACTTTCAGATCTACGACAGCGCGGACAACGTCATTGCCGTCATAGCCCAGAAGATGCTTTCCTTGCATGACCGCTACTGCATAGATATCTACATGCCCGAATACGAGCGTGAGATCGTGACCATCCTCATTACCCTGCAGCATATCATAAGGGACCGCCAGGCCAGCGCTTCCTCGGGAAGCAGCTCGTCTTCTTCCTCATCCAAGTGACACGATGGCATGAAGAGAATAAAAACATGGGAGGAACCATATGAACAGAAAAACAATCGGTATCATTTCCATAGCAGTCGCAGTGCTCCTTTGCCTGTGCTCCTGCGCCCTGCCCGGTAAGACCCCGGCGACAGACGGAAAGGACACGGATACGGAATATAGCATGAATTACATGGTGTTGGTGAACCGCGACAATCCGCTGCCCGACGGCTGGGAGGACGCCCTTCAGTGCGAATACTTCGACAATGCGGTGGGGGACACCGTTGCCGTTGAAAAGACCGCCTACGCCGAGTACCTGAAGATGAAGGAGGAGCTGGAAAAGGAAGGTATTTATGTAGACCTGGACAGCGCCTACCGCAGCGTGAAGGTACAGCAGGAGACTTGGGATCAGTTCATGGAAAAGTACGGCGAGGAATATACCGTGTCCCATGTGGCGGTACCCGGATACTCCGAGCATCATACGGGGCTGGCGCTGGACCTCTTCCTGATAGTCGACGGACAGATAATGTACGAGAACGAGGATCTGGAAAAGTATCCGGAGATCTGGGCGAAGATCCATGAGCTGGCGCCGGATTACGGCTTCATCCTCAGATACCCCGAGGGCAAGGAAGACATAACGGGTTATTCATATGAACCGTGGCATCTCAGATACGTCGGAGCCGACCTGGCGAAGGTCATAACCGAAGAGGGCCTGACGCTGGAAGAATATATCGAACAGCGCAACTGAATCCTGTTTCAGAAGACAGCGCGGCATGCGTCCCACCGGTCGCATGCTGTTTTTTTTGTTCCTCGCGAGAAATTTTATATATTAATTCTATTAATCAATATATATGTTGCGAATATAATATTTTACATGTATACTATTATTGTTAGAAAAACACAGGAGGTTGTTTATGGAAATGAATCCGGAGACCCTAAAGCTCAATAAGATGTTTGAAGACATCTATGATCTGAAGCCGACACAAAGAGTCCCCATCATGTGGAGCGCAGACAACGCGTTCTGCCTTGATTTTACCGGTGCCAATCTCAGAACGGACCAGTATGATATCGACAAGAATCTTGAAGCCATCGAGAAGGTCACAGCCCTCTTCGACACGGACGTCGTCGCGGGCGTCATGCTCAGGATCCCCGCTCTTTACAAGGTACTGGGCGCGAGAAACTTCGTTATGGGAGCTGATGGCTTCATACAGCATCCGAACATCCACGGCATGGAAGTGGAAGACTATGACGATCTTATCAAGGATCCCTACAAGACCATCTGGGACAAGGTGTTCCCGAGACTTTACGGCGAGATCGAAAAGGGCGGCTATGACGCCATGAGAGCAGCCGCGAGAAGTTTCTTCATCTTCTTTACCACGATGGGCAAACTTGGCGGAGGATATGCCGGGATCGCTAACAAGCTGGGCAAGTCCACATATTCACTGGCTGCCGGAGCGGCGTGCGTGCCCTTTGATACCCTCTGCGACCAGCTGAGATCCTTCACCGGCATCATGGCCGATATCAGACGTATACCCCAGAAGGTCATCGATGCCTGCGACGCGCTGGTGCCATTCATGCTCAAGGCGGGAATAAGTCAGGATTCCAGCAAGTATGTCCGTACCTTTATTCCTCTTCACATGGGACCCTACATGAAACCGAAAGATTTCGAGAAGTTCTACTGGCCCAGCTTCAAGGCATTCGTTGAAGGACTGGATGCAGCGGGCACAGCAGCGAACATCTTCGTG
>CADBPP010000272.1 GCA_902796565.1 uncultured Eubacteriales bacterium
ATGGTACCCCCGAGAAGAATCGAACTTCCGCACATGGTTTAGGAAACCACTGCTCTATCCACTGAGCTACGGGGGCAACAGAGATATATTATCATTTTATAAGCCGAATTGCAATGACTGGACAGATTATTCTATAACAATAAAATTCTTCATCAGGTAATCCAGCTCCGCGTTGAGGTTATGGCCCAGAGCCGCGGCTTCCTTCGTGGTAAATACGTAGAACGCCCCGCCCTTTTCGTAGATGCATCTGGTATCCAGGATATCGTATCCGTCCAGCCTGTAGGCGAACTTCAATACCAGGACCTTCTTTCCCCCGATGTTGTTGTGCTGCTCCTCATCGAAGCAGTTGCCGAAGGTATCGGCCATGGATCTCTTCAGCTGGGCCTTGAAATCATCCAGGGATGTAGATATCTCATACTTTCTGATCATGATGTAGGGAACGGCTTTGCCGGTGGCGTAAACGTAGATATAGCCGTCGGGATCCTGTGCGTCCACGGTGAAGCCCTCGGGAGCGTTGAAGGCGAACCCCGCTTCGGGATCGTAATAATCCATGGACGAGTAGTCCGTCTGTTCCTGCCCTGCGCATCCCGCCGCGAGGCATATGAAGGATATAAAAGCCAGTATAAGAGCGATCTTTCTCATATTGTTTCTCCAGATGTAATTATACAATAAAGAGAGCGCGAAAACAGTTCCCCGAAGAGAAAAAATCAGCAAAGCTCCCCATATCGGGGAGCTTTGCCTTAAGATATGCTATTCCTGTGTTATATCGAATCCGAAGTACTTCACGGAGATCTCCGTGAGGGTACCGTCGGCTCTCAGCTCCTCTATGGCCTTGTTGATGGCGTCGATCAGAGTCGCGTTGTCCTCGCCCTTTACCACGGGGATGCCTATGTATTCGATCTCGACTTCCTCCACGATCACCAGCGGCGCGTCGGGATGAGCTTTCATGTAGTCCTGGAACGATCCCTTGGCGTTCAGGGTGGCGTCCACCCTTCCGTTCAGCACCAGGTTGAGGGTCTCTTCCAGCGTATCCACGGTCTCCACATGGTCGACTCCCGCTTCCACGGCGATGGCTTCATAGGTGCTTCCGAGGGAATTTGCGGTCACCTTGTCCTTGAGGTCGGCAAGGGTCGTGATCTCGGTGTTGTCGCTCTTCACGATAAGCACCGTGGTGTTGAAGGCGTAGGGGATGGAGAAATCATATGTATCCTTTCTCTCGTCGGTGATGCCCACGCCGTTCACGATAACGTCATAACGGCCGTTGGAAAGACCCATGAACAGCCCTTCCCAGGCGCCCTCCACGTATTCGGGGGTCACCCCCAGCTTCTCCGCTATGGCCGCGGCCACCTCGGTGTCGAATCCCACCAGGGCCCCGCTCTCGTCATGGTATGTCCAGGGGCTCCAGTTACCCTCCATGGCGATGATCAGCTTGCCGGATTCCTTGATCCTTTCAAGATGATCCTTCTCGTCAGCTTTCTTTTCTCCGCATGATGCCGCGCATACGACGAGCAGCAGCGCCATGAGGAGCGCAAGTACCTTTTTCATCCTTTATTACCTCCATGTTTTTTATTGTATGTCACGTCTGAGGAATGCCCTGGTGCGTTCTTCCCTGGGATGTTCAAAGAAGTCGCGGGCGGTGTTCTCCTCCACAATGAGTCCGTTTTCCATCAGCATGACCCGGCTCGATACGTCCCGGGCAAAACCCATCTCGTGGGTGACCACCACCATGGTCATGCCGTCTTCCGCCAGTGCCCTGATGACGGAGAGCACCTCTCCGATGAGCTCCGGATCCAGGGCTGAAGTGGGTTCGTCAAAATATATGATCTCGGGATCCGACGCCAGGGCACGGGCTATGGCCACCCTCTGCTGCTGTCCTCCCGAAAGCTGGTTCGGATAGTGGCCGGCCCTGTCGGCAAGGCCCACCTTTTCCAGTACCGCCATACCCTTTTCCTTCGCCCGGGCTGCGGACATGCCCCTGGCCGCGGTGAGCCCCAGGGTCACGTTGTCCAGCGCGGTCTTGTTCAGGAACAGATTGTAGTTCTGGAACACGAATCCGCACTTTTTCCTGATCTCCGCCTTTTTCGCGTTCGGCACCGAGGCGAGGTCGATCTCCTCGCCGTCGAATATCATCTTCCCGCTGTCGGAGGTCTCCAGAAAGTCCATGCATCTCAGAAGTGTCGTCTTTCCGGAGCCGCTGGGCCCCAGCACGCTGATGACGTCCCCCTTGTCGACGCAGAAGGAGATGTCCCTGAGGACCTCGAGATCGCCGAAGCTTTTTTTGATGTTTCTGATCTCCAGCATCGCCATATCCGTCATACACCTCCGTAATGGTTGAGGCGCTTCTCACAGTAGCGCTGCAGCCAGCTCAGAGCTGTGGAGAAGATCAGGTAGATGAACGCCACCTCCAGGTAAAGGGGCATCGCCCTGTAGGTGCGTCCCACTATCCTCTGGGTGGCCATGAACATCTCCAGCACGGTTATGTTCGCCGCCAGGGACGTGTTCTTCACCATGCTTATCAGGGAATTGAACAGCGGCGGCACCGCAGTCCTGAAGGCCTGGGGAAGCACCACGTGCCACATGATCTGGGTATAGGTGAGGCCGCAGCACAGCCCCGCCTCCATCTGTCCGGAGGGCACCGCCTCCAGGGAGGACCGCATGGTCTCCGCGCAGTAGGCCCCCTCGTTCAGTCCCAGCACCAGCACGGCCGCCGGAAAGGCGTCTATCATTACGCCCACGCTGGGAAGGCCGAAAAAGACCACATAGAGCTGGACCAGCAGGGGCGTGCCCCTTATGAACCATATGTAGAACCGGCAGATCTGCTTGAGGACGGGGATATCCGCGAACTGTATGAGGGCCACCACCACTGAGATGATCAGCGCTATGGAAAATGAGAGGATCGTAAGGGGGATCGTCATCTTAAGCCCGGGTATGAGGATCTTCATGAATGAATCCGCCAGAAGCCTGACGGTATCGCCTGATAACATTTAATCTTTCTCCGCTTAAAGCTCTTGTGTATAGATTGTAACACAAAAACCTACTGTTTCCATATATATTTACACTTACAGCTCAAATTGAAAACGGGAGCGGAAAACTGTCCGCTCCCGAAACACCATGTTCCGTATAATATCCTACTCCTCCGCGTCCGTGACCGTCTCCTCGGTCACCGGGGGAACGGCGCTCTCCGGCACCTCATATGCGGCGTCGGAGGGGAACGCTAGGATGGGCGGGGCTTCGACGGTGACCTTTATCGCCGTCTCCACCAGCTTCTCCTCATATTCCACGGTGCCGGCGGCATAGATCGAAAAGTGCAGCACGTACTCGCCCGGGGAGAGGAGGTTGCTCATCGCGATCAGGTTTTTGTCCATGGCGATAAGATCCTTATAGTCCTCTATGCCGTCCACTCCCGTGAGGGTGAAGACGGTCTCACCGGCGGGAAGGCCTGTGAACTCGGTGACGTCGATGACCTTCACTTCCTCGGCGAGCTTGGTAAGATGTACATCCTCGGCCACTGCGTGCACCGGGTTGGGAGCGCGGCCTATGGAGACCACCAGGGTCTCCACGATGCCTGTCCCCTGATAGCTCGCGGCTTCAGGCACCATGTACTGGATGATATACGATCCGACTCCCGTGCCTGAAGGGATATCCGCCGTGAAGTCAGATCCGTTCACGCTGTAGAGGATCCCGGCTCCGGGATAGTTGGCCTCACCGGGAACGACGAGCGCCTGGGGCTCTCCCGTGAAGATGAGGCCCTCGACCGCGGCGGGATATGACGTTACCGCCGCCTGTCCGGGAAGGATCTGGGAATAGATCATCCCGATATCGGAATCCTTGTGGATCAGATCTCCCTTTATCTTATAGTATACCGGATACATTCCTGCTTCCGTCGCGGTCATCTCCGAGGCGGGAACGAAGTTCTCGCCGTCGAGACTGTAGACGATGGTGCCGCCGATGGCCTCTCCGTCAGCGACCAGCTGCTGGGGGTATCCCGTGTATACCGTCTCCACGGGGGCGGGATAGGCAGCGAACTCCGGATCGAGGGCTATGATCCTCCACCCGAAGCTCAGGGGCTCATTGGTCCCGTCGCTCCAGCACATGTTGTCGTCATCCACCAGGAGGTATGTGAAGGTGAACTCTCCCGGATAAATGCTTCCGAAGACGCCCTGTCCGAAGGAGTTGACATTGTCAGCTTCTATGGCCGGACTGTGGAACTGTCCGTCATAGATAAATTCCGTATCCGTTACGGCCGGCATGGCGACGGTAAGTCTCGCCACGCTGACGGGGATGCTCACCACCGGGGTGTCCAGATGGTTGATGTCTCCCGCCGAGTAGCAGTAGACGGTGTAGTCGCCGGCATCGGTGACGACAGGAATGCTTTCGGAGTAATTCTCTCCGTCGATGCTGTAGAGCACCGTTCCGGTGGAGCTCACAGCTCCGGAGGAAAGCAGGCTCTGTCCGC
>CADBPP010000273.1 GCA_902796565.1 uncultured Eubacteriales bacterium
ATGAGCAAAAAAGCCGCGCGAACCTATGTGAGCGTGGCGATTTGCGAATGTCCGGCAGGATCGCGGGAGCGCGAAGCGCGGAGCGATCCGCCTTATGCGCACAAAAAAGCTCCCGATCTCTCGAGAGCTCTACAGCGCCACAAGGATTCGAACCTTGAAATGACGGAGTCAGAGTCCGCTGCCTTACCGTTTGGCTATGGCGCTTCACGCAGTTTTGCGGCTGCGGGATTTATTATACCACTTTCTGCCGATACGTCAAGCGGTTTTTTACATCCTTTCCGGCGCCGAAAAACCGAGGATCCCGATGCATTTCGTAAGCACGCGCACCGTCAGCGAAAGCAGCGCCAGATACGACGCCCGCTTCGCCCCGTCCGGCTCTCCGAGCACCTTCACTTCGTGGTAAAAGCTGTTGAATTCGTTCGAGAGCTCGTAAATATACTGGCAGAGCTTATGCGGCGCAAGCTCATCCCAGGACTGCTCCAGCACCTCCCCGAAGCGCGCGAGCGAAAGCGCGAGAGCCTTTCCCGAAGGATGCTCGAGCTCGGCCGGAACGAAATCGTTCAAAAGCGCCGCTCTCTCCTCCCCGCTCTTCGCGAGGATGCTGTTGATGCGCACGATCGTATAAAGGATATACGGGCCCGTATTGCCCTCGAAGCTCGTAAAGCGGTCGATATCGAAGATATAGTCCTTGGAAGCCTGGTTCGACAGATCGCCGTATTTGAGCGCCGCAAGCCCCACCGTCTTCGCGATGGCGCGCGCTTCCGCCTCCGGGATCTCCTCTTCCGGACGCGTCTCGCGGATGCGCTCGAGCACCTTTTCCTCAATATCCCCGATCAGGACCGAAAGGCGCATCACGCCGCCCTCCCTGGTCTTGAAGGGCTTTCCGTCGCGGCCGTTCATGGTGCCGAAACCGAGGAAGGTGAGGCCCTGCTCCGGCTTTACGATGCCGGCCTTCCGGGCAACGCGGAAAAAGCTCGTATAATGGAGGTCCTGGCGCTTGTCGGCGACATAGACGTAGGAGTCCGGACGGTACAGGAGCTCACGCTCCACCAGGGTCGCGAGGTCCGTCGTCGCGTAGAGGGAGGCGCCGTCGGACTTCCGCACGATACAGGGAGGAAGCTCGGTCCTGTCGCCGGGCTCGGAAACATCCACCACAAGGGCGCCCTCGGATTCGTAGGCGATCCCCCGGTCCTCAAAGTCCTTCAGCATGTCCGGAATGTATTTCTGGACGTCCGATTCGCCCTTCCAGAGCTCGAAATGCACGTCCAGCGCGTCGTAATTCTTTCTGAGATCGGCCAGGGAGAGCTCCATGATGCGCTCCCAGATAGCCCTGCAGCGCGGATCGCCGCTCTGCAGCATCCCGGTATAGCGGAGCGCGCGCTCGCGGAACGCGGCAGCCGCCTCAGTCAGCTTTCCGTCTTCACCCTTATCCTTCGACTTTGCGGACGCCGCCGGATAGATCTCCTCGAGGTCGCGGATGTCGAACTCCGTCTGGCCGCGGTCCTCAAGCTCCGCAATGATAAGCCCCATCTGAAGCCCCCAGTCGCCGAGATGCACGTCTCCCGTCATCTCGTGGCCTATGGCGGCCCCCATGCGCTTCAATGCCTCGCCGATGACCGCCGAGCGCAGATGCCCCACGTGCAGGGGCTTCGCGACGTTCGCCCCGCCGTAGTCGACGAGGATCTTCTGCTTCTTTTCGGGCTCCGGTACGCCGAGGCGGCTGTCCGCCGCCATGTCCGCAAGCACCCCGGAAACGAACTGTGGGGAAAGGTCCAGGTTGATAAAGCCCGGCATGCAGGTCTCCGCCTTTGAAAAAGCGGGCGAACTTTTCAGTTCCGCGCAGATCTCTTCCGCGATGTCGATGGGCTTTCTGCGCTCCGTTTTTGCAAGGGGCAGCGCCCCGTTGCACTGGTACTCGCACAGATCCGGACGCGAGCTTAAGGAGGCCTTCGCGTAAGCCGTGTCGTGCCCGGTCTTTTCAAAAGCCGCGCGCAGTATGCCGTTCAGGATATCGGTCATCTTTTCCATAGCATCAAACAGTCCTCCGGAGCGCAGGGCACCGGAGGACCAGCCTTTCTTTTTATAAAGTCTGTACTGCCGGGAGACTGTCAGACACGCGACAGATATTCGCCGGTACGGGTATCGATCTTGATCTTGTCGCCGATGTTGACAAACAGCGGGACGCTGACCTGCGCGCCGGTCTCGACGATCGCGGGCTTGCTGGCGCCGGTCGCGGTATCGCCCTTGAAGCCGGGCTCGGTGTCCGTGATCTCAAGCTCGACGAACATGGGCGGCTCAACAGAGAATACGCTGCCGTTATAGGAGCAGATCTTGCAGATGTCGTTCTCCTTGACGAAGGTCATGGCATTGCCGACGACATCCTGGTTCAGGGAAAGCTGCTCGTAGTTTTCGGTGTTCATGAAGTTGTACTGCTCGCCGTCCTGATACAGATACTGCATATCGATGCGGTCGATGCGCGCTGCCGGGAACTTCTCGGTGGGGCGGAAGGTACGCTCGACCACGCCGCCGTTGATGACGTTCTTCAGCTTCGTTCTTACGAACGCAGCGCCCTTGCCGGGCTTGACATGCTGGAATTCCACGATCTGCAGGACCTGTCCGTCGATCTCTACCGTAATGCCGTTCCTGAAATCACCTGCTGATACCATATATATGATCCTCCAATCTTATTCGAGCTGAAAAATTTCCGTGTCTATTTTACCCGTTTCAGCTGTTCTTTGCAAGCCTTTTCTGACGAAGATACATCTTAAGGACCGGGTATTCCAGCCGGCGTTTAAAACGGATCTTCGGAGTATCCGTGCTTAAGTCCAAAGGCCTCACGAGAAGGCTTTCGATCCCGGCAAGATTCGCGCCCAGGATATCCGTAAAAAGCTGGTCTCCGACCAACAGAACAGAAGCCTTCGAAAGGCCCATCATCGAAATGGCCTTCCGGATGCCTCCGGGCAGCGGCTTCATAGCCCTGCAGAGATGATCCGCTCCGGTCAGCGCCGCGAAGCTCCGGACTCTCGGCTCTTCGTTGTTGGAGACGACCATAACGGAAAAACCTGTATCCTTCAGCCGCTTAACTAGCGCCGCCGCACGCCGGTCAGCCGGCGCGTCGTGAGGGACCAGGGTGTTGTCGATATCAAATAAAATACCGCGGATACCCCGCGAGAACGCTTTTTCGTAGTCATATGCGTAAGCGCTCGGCGCGGTATCCGTGGGAAACAGGAACCGGAACAAAACTTACTTTCCCCCGTTCTTTAAGAGCTTTCCGATCTCTTCGACGAAGGTGTTCACATCCTTGAATTCTCGGTAAACGGAAGCAAAACGAACGTAGGCCACCTCATCGACCAGCTTCAGCTTCTGCATGACCTTCTCTCCGATCACGGAGCTGGGGATCTCTTTTTCCTCGAAGCTGAAAATCTCGTTCTCGATCTCATCGATCAGACCGCGGATCTGGGCGGACGATACCGGACGTTTATGACAGGAAGTCACGATACCGGCTTCGATCTTTGCGCGGTTGTAGGGCTCCCTGGTATTATCCTTCTTTATGATCATGAGAGGCATGGTCTCAAGCTTCTCATAGGTCGTAAAGCGTTTTCCGCATGTCTCGCACTGCCGGCGCCTGCGGATGGAGGTATTCTCATCCGCAGGCCTCGAGTCGATCACTTTTGTGTCGTCTGCATTACAGTAGGGACACTTCATCCGTTTTCCTCATTTACTGGAGCACCGGAACAGGTCCGGCCGCAACATCCGGGCCGGCTGCGGCCTCCGCTGCCGGTTCGGCTGCCGTTACAGGTGCCGGTTCAGCAATGGGTTCGGGTGCCGGGACTGCGGGCGCAGGCTCGGGAACCGCCGCTTCGGGAGCAGGCTCAGGCAAGGCTTCCGCTTCTGCCACGGGCGCTTCCAATGCGGGTGCTTCAGCTGCAGGAGCTGCTGCTTCTGCTGCTGCGGGTGCTTCTTCTACTGCCGCGGGAGCCGCTTCGGGAGCGGGTGCGGGTGCGGGTGCTTCCGCTGCGGGAGCTTCTTCCACTGCCGCGGGAGCTGCTGCGGGTTCTTCCTTCAGAACGCCTGCCTTCACAAGGGCGGCCTTCTTCACGTCAACGCCTGCGCCGTCAAGGTAGAGCAGGATCTTGGATGCATTGATATAGGGCGATACCCAGATATCCGCGAAGCCAAGGGTCATAATGCTCGGGATGATCCAGAAGATGAAGCTGAACGTATTGAGCCAGAAGATCTTGAACTTTCTGCCGGAGGAGCACTTTGAGGATTCCGCAAGCGCTTCTCTCACGCCGAGATCGTTCCTGTCCACGACGACATAACCTGCAAAGCCCCAGGAAAGAAGCTTGTACAGAAGGACCAGTACAAAGAATACGCCGATGCCGATGCCGACCTTCATTGCGTCGGGACCGAGATCGTTGAAGCGCGGAAGGCCGAGCACGATGCCGGCGACCGCAGCGCCGACCAGGGCGATGATCACCATACGGAACAGGATCAGGATCCCGGTGCCGATGAGGCGCAGCGGATGCGCGCACTTCTTGCAGCCGTAGAACAGATCGCCGATCTTGGCCTTGCCGGTACGGCACATGTTGATCAGGAGCTTCCGCTCGCCGATCATGAAGAAATAATCATAGATGATCAGCACGAGCAGGAACAGGGCGCCGATGATGAGCCCCGCGATGGCGGGAGCATGGCCCTTAAGCTGGGTAATGGCGGGCGGCAGGATCTGCATGATCTCGGCCGGAACCTGGTCCGGAACTTCAATGATCGCCGCAAGCCCGAGCCCCGCGCACATGATCGCCGCGAAAAAGAGCTCGATGATGTTCTTGAATATTTTTGCGATGATGATCTTCCAATAGTTGCCGCGCAGCGCGATACGTGCAGCGGTCTTGATCTCCCTGACTTTCATTTCTGCACCTCCTTAGCTGAACAGCGGTTTGCCGAAAACGCTGATCTCAATATTCGAATTCAGGTATGCTGCCTTGATCTGCTCGATATAGGGAAGCATGATCTGTTTCACCGTAGCATAGGGCTCGTAGTCGAAAATGGCGTCACCCATGCGGAGAATGACATAAGCGAGTCCGACGGCAAGGAGGATGAGTCCGATCACAGAGAAAATAACACCCCATTTCGCACGGCCGTTCATGCCGTAAAGCCCTCTTGAAAGGAAGGCAAAGGCAAAAGCGAGGCCGGCGGTAAACACTGCGGGTGCCACCGTCCAGAACCCAAGGATCGTGATGATACCCAGGAGCAGCGCAAGCGTGCTTAAGCCCCCGTTCGTACCCAGTTTGACATCGTTACTCATACTTCTCCTTTCCGTCCCTGAGCCTGCTGCCTGTGGAAGCAGGCGCAGCTTGAGAATCCCTATAAGAATGAAAGCGTACCGGCTTTTAGCGATACGCTTTCATAGTACTACATAATATTCCTGCTTGCAAGACTGTGGTTTTTTATTTTTTTATTTTTTGTGGAAACTATCTAAATTTTTGTGGATACTTTTGTAAAAAACGCCGGCATTATGACTTTCCGAACTCACTGAGCCTGAGTCCCTCGTTCCGTTCGAGCACCATGCGCACGCTCCACTCGTGCGCGAAGAGCAGAAGCGGCGCGCCTTTCAGGTCGCGGACCTTTTTCATGTCCGAAGTCCCCTGGATCCGCTCGAGGTCCACGGTCTCCGGATCCTCCACCCAGCGTATATATTCATAAGGAAGAGTTTCGAGCGTGACGTCCACGTTGTACTCGCTCTTTAAGCGGTAGGTGAGCACCTCGACCTGCAGAACGCCGACCACGCCGACGATCATCTCCTCCATGCCGGTGTTGAATTCCTGGAAGATCTGGATCGCGCCCTCCTGGGCGATCTGGAGGACGCCCTTCAGGAACTGCTTGCGCTTCATGGTATCCGCCTGGCGGACTCTCGCGAAGTGCTCGGGGGCAAAAGTAGGGATGCCTTCGTAGCGGTATTTCTTCGGGGACAGGCAGAGCGTGTCGCCGATCGCGTAGATGCCGGGGTCGAACACGCCGATGATGTCGCCGGCGTACGCCGTCTCGATGATCTGCCGCTCATCCGCCATCATCTGCGTGGGCATGGTCAGCCGGATCTTCCGGCCGCCCTGCACGTGGTTCACTTCCATTCCCGCCTCGTATTTTCCGGAGCAGATGCGGAGGAAGGCGACGCGGTCGCGGTGGGCCTTGTTCATGTTGGCCTGGATCTTGAAGACGAAGGCCGAGAACGGCTCTTCCACCGGATCGACGAGCCCCTGGTCCGACATCCTGGGAAGCGGCGCCGAAGTCATGGCGAGGAAGTGCCTGAGGAACGGCTCCACGCCGAAGTTCGTAAGGGCCGATCCGAAGAACACCGGGGAGAGCTGCCCGTGCGAGACCTTTTCGAGGTCCAGCTCGTCGGCCGCGCCGTCGATCAGCTCGATGTCCTCGAGCAGCTTGTCGCGGTTCGCGAAGCCGAGCACTTCCTCGAGCGCCGGATCGTCGATGCCGTACTCGTGCGTTTCGAGTTCCTTCGCCCCGCCCATCTCCGCGCGGAAGGTGATGACGGTGCGCGTGTCGCGCTCATAGACGCCCTTGAAGTTCTTTCCGCAGCCGATGGGCCAGTTCACCGGG
>CADBPP010000274.1 GCA_902796565.1 uncultured Eubacteriales bacterium
TACCGGGATATAGTCGGGAGAAGCCTCGTCCGTCACGGCATCCACATAATCGATCAGTACCTGAAGAGCCGGAGCATCCGGATCCCATTCAGCAAAGACATCCTCATACTCATACCCTTTCAAAAGCTCCTCATAATCTTCTTCTGCAGGAGCCTCATCCGGATAAGCGTCTTCATCTTCTGCGGGAACTTCAGATGCAAACTCCACGGCAGTCTCGTCCTCCGGAAATTCCGATTCCGCAAAACACATAGAGGATGAACCCAGAACCAATGCGGCTGCCAGAGGGAAAACGGATAACCGCTTTACGGCTGCCATGTAATAATCTTTAGAAAGAAGCTTCATATTTTTACCTCCATTTTTTGATTTTCCTAAGCTGTTATTTTATTGTAGCACATTGCCGGGAGTATTCTCAACAGAATCAGTGCGGTATTCTCTCCGTCATCTTGCAGTAAAAGCATGTTTGTGTTAAACTATTCGGAAAACCCGATGTTCAATGACTGGGGAGTATCTGGATATCGGACGAATAAGGGGAGATTTTATAAAAATGGAAAAAAGAACAACATATGCCGAGCAGAGGGATATACAGAATACATTAAAGCTGCGGGAGGTACTCCGGACAATGCCTGACTTTGCCCGTGACTACTTCCGTGCGGCTTCTTCTGTTACTGCCACCAACACCCGGATAAAATATGCCTACGACATCCGTATTTTTCTTGAATTTCTGATTTCCGAAAACCCGTCTTTCCGCGGCAGGCAGATTTCTGAGATCACATTGGATGACCTGGACCGGGTCACAGCTCTGGATCTGGAGGAATATATCGAATACCTGAAAGCATATCAGAGCGCAGGCAGCGAGGAACTGGTCACCAACGGGGAACGTGGAATAAAGAGAAAGCTTTCGGCACTCCGCACCTTTTACGCCTACTACTATAAACATGAAATGCTGAAGAACAACCCGACAGTCCTGATTGACATGCCCAAGCTGCACAGCAGGGACATTATACGTCTTGATGCCGATGAAGTGGCAAGACTGCTGGATTTTGTGGAGAACGGCGGCGACGGGTTGTCTGCTCATCAGAGAAAGTACTATGAAAAGACCCGACTGAGGGATCTGGCCATTATCACACTCCTGCTTGGGACCGGTATCCGCGTGTCGGAGTGCGTAGGCCTTGATATAGAGGATATAGACTTTAACAATAACGGCATCCTTGTACACCGCAAGGGCGGCAATGAGATGATGGTCTACTTCGGAGATGAGGTGGAACATGCTCTGTTTGATTATCTGGACGTGCGGGATACAATCACTCCCGTAGCCGGCCATGAACATGCCCTCTTCTACTCCTCCCAGCGCCGCCGCATCAATGTAAAGACCGTTGAGAACCTGGTAAAAAAATATGCGGGGCAGGTGACGACGACCAAAAAGATCACTCCTCACAAGCTCCGCAGTACCTACGGCACAGCTTTGTACCAGGAAACAGGGGATATTTATCTTGTCGCCGATGTACTCGGCCACAAGGATGTCAATACCACTAAAAAGCATTATGCCGCTATGAGCGACATGCGCAGAAGAAGCGCGGCAAACGCAGTTCATCTGCGGGAAGACTGAAAATTCGATTATAAGCTGATATAACCAAAAAAAATTTTTAGGCGAAAAAACGTAAAAATGTACATTTGCACCACTATAGTAAAGTGTGAAATCGTTTTTTGGCCCGATAGAATTGTATGCTAATTTAACACAATTAGTATATCATAATTAGTGTTAATACAACAAAACATTGTATTGACCTGTTGGCCAGACGCATTTCAAACAGCGCTGAGGAAATGAAAGCCGTCTTCCGTGATATATTTGCTCAGGACACCGACGACGCTCTTGCTTTCGACCTGGATTCCATTGCAGCCGAAGATATCACAGAATTCAAAGAGTATCATGGACTGCATATCTCAGCGGTCGCATATCTTGACCGGACCAGGATCCCGATCGGGATTGATATCGGATTTGATGATGTGATTTATCCGGATGCCGTGGAAATGGAATTCCCCGTGATCCTGGATATGGAAGCACCCAGAGTGAACGCATATTCTCTGGAGTCTTCTATCGCTGAGAAGCTTGAAGCTATCGTCAAAAACGGTTTCCTGAACAGCCGTTATAAGGACTTCTATGACATTTATGTGCTCTCAGAGAAATATCCTTTCAA
>CADBPP010000275.1 GCA_902796565.1 uncultured Eubacteriales bacterium
CTTCGAGGAGCAGATCCAGGCGGCCCAGGCCGACGCCAAGAAGAAGGCCGAAGAGCAAAGGCAGGCCTTCGAGGAGCAGATCCAGGCAGCCCAGGCCGACGCCGAACAGAGGATGATAGAAGAAGCCAAGATGAGGGACGCGGAAAGGGAAGCCTACCGCGAGGAACTCAGACGGGCCAGGGAAGAAGCCGACAGGGCGGCCAGAGAAAAGCTCAGGAAGGAAGAAAACGAGCTCGCCGCTCTCAAGGAGACCATCCTTCTAGGCAAACAGGAAGCCGAGGAGAAGGTAAGGGCCGAGATGGAGAAGGCTCTTCTGGACCAGGAGAAGATACGTCTCGAAAAGGAAAAGGCGGAAGCCGAACTCAGGGCCATGGAAGATGAGATGCGCCGTCTGAAGGAGGAAATGGCTGACCGGGAGTCCGAGAACGCCGCCCTTCAGCAGGAAGTGCGTTCGTCCCAGGATCAGCTGGAGGACGTTCTCGAACGTGCCCAGCAGATCGAAGCCGAGAGGGCTCTCCTTGAAGAGAACATGAAGAGGGAGAGAGAGGAAGCCGAGCAGAGAAGACTGGAATCCCTCAAGGCTGTACTGGAGGGATCTTCCGACGATCAGAAGGAAGCACCCGCTCAGGAGGAAATCCCCTACGTTCCCGAGGTGAAGATAGTCTCATCCCAGGATGAAGCGGATAAGGACGTTTCCGGCACGTCACTGCTGGATATGCTTTAAAGCCAAGTGAAAAGAATTCTGTCAAAAATGAGGCGTGCCGTCGCAGATTATTCCATGATCAGCGACGGCGATCGCATCTGTGTGGGAGTATCCGGCGGAAAGGACAGCATGACCCTTCTGAAGGCCATGAGCGTCTACCGCAGGTTCTCTCCCGAAAGATTTGAGCTCCAGGCCGTATGCGTCGACACAGGCCTGGGAGCGGACTTTTCCCCGCTGGAGGAATATGCCCGTGAGCTGGATGTGCCCCTTCTCATCAAAAGGACTGAGATAGCCCGCATCGTGTTCGACGAGAGGAAGGAAAAGAATCCCTGTTCCCTGTGCGCCAACCTGAAGAGGGGCGCCCTGCACAACGCGGCCCTGGAGACGGGATGCAGGAAGATCGCCCTTGCGCACCACGCGGACGATCTGATGGAGACGTTTTTTCTGGGCCTGCTTTACGAGGGGAGGATCCATACGTTCCTTCCCGTGACCCATCTGGACAGAAAGGACGTGACCGTCATAAGGCCGTTCCTGTACGTCTACGAGAATGAGATCGTGTACTCCGCGAACAGAAACGGTATCCCAGTCATAAAGAGCGGCTGTCCCGCCGACGGGTTCACCAAAAGGGAAGAGATGAAGGAACTGATAAAAAGGCTGCGTACAGACATCGACGGCAGCGAAAAGCGCATTTTTTCCGCCGTCATGGAGTACGTGAACAAAGAAATGAAGGAAGGCAGGGGAAGCGAATGGACCCCTCAGGATTAAGAATAAGAGTAACGGAAGAGGGCAGAAGATTCCTTTTAAGGCTGCTGCTGGGGATCTTTATCGCCGCTTTCATCTTTTCCACAGCCAGGTTCTTCATACAGCGCCAGAAGCTGCTGGATACCCGGGACCGGCTGATCGCCCTGATCGAGGAGCAGCAGACCCTCAGCAAGCTCTATGAGGAGGAGCTCTCCAGGGTGGGCACTCCCGAGTATTACGAGTACATGGCCAGGAAGTATTTCGGATATATCTATCCCGATGAAACGATCCTTATCGTCACGAACGGGGAGGAGAGCGATGAGTGAGATATTCCTTAACGACACCCACGCCCACCTCAACGACGAGGCCTTTGACGGTGACCGCGACGAGGTGATAGCGTCCCTTAAGGGAAAGCTCAGATGGATCATCAACAACGGCTACGACCTTCCCAGTTCGGAGATGAGCGTGGCTCTCGCGGAAAAGTACGACTTCATCTACGCCGCCGTGGGCATGCATCCCCATGATTCCAGGCTTTACGACGAAGAATTCGAGAAGAGGCTCCTTGAGCTTCTGGCTCACCCCAGGACGGTGGCGGTGGGGGAGATCGGACTGGACTATCATTACGACCTTTCCGAAAGGGATATCCAGAAGGAGGTCTTCATCCGCCAGCTCGGCATAGCTGCACAGCATCATCTTCCCGCGACGATACACACCAGGGACGCGGCGGAGGACACATACAGGATACTCAGGGAGCACCTAAGCGGGGAAAGAGGGGCTGTGCTGCATTCCTTTTCCCAGAGCACGGAGATGCTCAAACTGTACCTCGACATGAACGTATGCTTCTCCGTATCCGGTTCCATCACCTTCAAGAACGCGGATAAGCTGCGGGAGGCGGTCAGGCACATACCTCTCGATAGGATGTTCATCGAGACGGACTGCCCCTATCTCACTCCTGTGCCCTTCAGGGGCAAACGCAACTGCAGCGATCTGGTGGAACATACCGCCAGGGTGGCGGCGGAGCTGAAGGGAGTGGAGTACGAATACTTCCTGGAGAGGGTATGCGGCAACGCGGAGAGATTTTTCGGGATAGCATAAAAACATGTCCCGGGCAAAATGCCCGGGACTTTTTCATTGCCCCGGATGGGGGCGGGAGAGCCCCCCTGAGGGCGCTATCCGTTAAGCACCCGCGATTCCCAGCCGCAGATCCTGCATCTGGACACGCTCACGGTACCGCTGCCGGTCTTTTCGGTGCCTGCGAATACCATATCGTGGCCCATCCTCCCGCAGGCGGCCTCCCTCAGTTCGGGGACCTCGTCCCTGATCCTTGCGAGCACGTTATGATCCGTGATGTTTTCGAGGGCGAGGCGGCGAAGCTCGAATGCGCCGCCGCCTCTCGCGATCCTTTCGAGAAGAGCCGTGTCCTTCACCGCTTTTACGGCTTCCAGCTTCACCGCCGGCGGCATCGTCTCATCGGTGATGAACGGTTCCAGGGACACCCTGCTGCCGGGCATTGCGGAAAGAGCCACCACCGCTGCGGAGCGGGAACCCTCCGGCAGATCGTCCCTGAGGACGATCCCTGCGAGAGTTTCTTCTGAAAAGCCCGATAAGGCGCCTCTTCTGGTATCCGGGGAAGCATCCGGGGAACTCAGGAGCTCCATGCGCACAAGCGGGTCACGTATCCCTGCCGCAGCGTTGAACTGCACGGTGTGCTCCTTCGCTTCCAGCGCGATCTTACCCAGCGCCTTCTCATCCCCGGCCTTCATGGCCGCCTCATAGCGGATATGTTCGTTTTTCGCCTTCCGGGCTATGTCCGAGAGCGCCTCCGGGTCGGAGACCCGCGACAGCAGCTCGGAGCGCTGAGCGGGACTGAGGGGCGTGAAGCCCGGACGGCCCTTCTGACTGAGCTCCCTGTAAGTGGCGTCATCCATGGCCTTTTTGAGGATCTCCGCACTCATGGCACCGTCTGTGACGGCCGAAAGGGCGGACTGATCCCCTGTCAGCGCCAGGGTGACTATCCTGCCCCTGACATCTGAAGCGTCATCGCTGTCCAGCTCTTCCAGGATCATTGCCAGATCCCGGGCTCCCATCCGGCTGAAAGCCTCTCTGCGGGCGGTCCTTGAGGGAGCCTTTAGTGCGATGAGACGAAGCTCCTCCGCTCCCGAGCGGCGTATGTATTCGTAAGCCGCCTGCCACTTTTTCGTGTTGTGAACGTCCTTTTCGGCGATCATCCATGCAGGTTTGAACAGTCCCATGATGTCCGTCCTCCTTGTGTTTTGCTTCCTGCTCAGTCCACGGCTTCCAGAAGGAAGCTCACTGGCCTGAAGCCGTCATTGCAGGATATCATCGCGCTGGAAGGATCCTTCATCCACCCGTCGTAGATATCCTTCGCTCCGTATGCAAGGGCCATGACGAAGGGGGAGAGGCTCTCCCATGCGGAATCGCACATCCCCTCGGACTTTGTCCAGTCCTCTGAGACGAATACCATTCCCTCCTTCATGCCGCAGGCATGTTCCATCGGTTTCTCATACTTTTCCATCAGATCCCTGTGACATGCGATGCGCATCACGGTGATCCTTACTTTTTTCGCCATTTTACTCTCCTTTGAATCCGGTGACTCTCACGAAGCTGCCGTTCGAGAGATAGCATATGTAAGCCTCGTCGACATCCCTTCCGTTAAGAAGGCTGTAGGCCCTCATGTACGCACCCACCTGCCGCGAGTATTCCTCATCCAGGAGAGCCCTCCTTTCGGGGGTGAGATTGCGGTCGGTCTTGTAATCCAGCAGATACACCCTGCCGTCCTTTTCGAAGACGCAGTCTATGATCCCCTGGATCATGACGGTGCTTCCGGAATCCTTCCATGCGCTCCTTATCTGGGAGGCCTTCATCTTCATGATGAATTCGCATTCCCTCTTGACTGAATCCGCGGATGTGAGCTTTCTTCCTGTCTCGGATGAGAAGAACCTTATCAGGGAATCCCTGTCCACCAGTTCCGGCGCGTCCTCAGGCAGCGCTCCCGATGAGATAAGGCTCATGATGGTCTCTTCGATGGCGGAGGACGGGTCTTCCCCGGCTTTTTTCAGATCGATCTTTTCCAGTATCCTGTGTGTCATGGTGCCTATGGCTGCTCCGGAAGCTCCGCTCTGTCCCGCGAAGGACGGCGGATCCGAGAGCCTCACCAGATCCCTTCCCATCTCCAGCTCTTCCCCGGGATCCTTGAGGGAGCTCACGCTGAGCTTCGTGGGTATCACAAGGTCGGAAGCGTGGGGGTAGACGTACTCCATGATACCGGAGATCTCCCGGTACAGTTCCGGCGGGACCGCGGCGGCAGAGCCCGGCGATGCCGGGGGGACTTCAGCGGGCCCGGGAGCAGGGACGGGGGAGGATACCGTTTCGAACTCCGCGAAGGGGCTTCCCATGAGGCCTTTGTATATCACTTCCAGGAAGCTGTCTCCCAGTCCGCTCCTTCCGGGACCGTTTACCGCAACAAGCAGCTTATCATACTGTTTCGCGGTGAGGGAACCCGTCATGTACAGCTCCCTCTTCGCTCTGGTGAGGGCAACGTACAGTATCCTCATCTCCTCGGAGATGATCCTCCGGGACACCCCGTATACGGCGCCGCGGTGTTCCATGGTCTCGATCTTCGTATGAGCTCCCCCGTCGTTGAGATCCATGCAGATGCCGGCGTGCTTGTCCAGGATCACGGCGGCTTCGGTCTCCTTCTTATTGTAGCGGCGGGCGCAGTCCGCCAGTATGACCGTATCGAACTCCAGGCCCTTGCTGGCGTGGACGCTCATGATCTTCACCGCGTCCTGATCCGTCTTTGATGAGCGGGTCTTGAAGCGGCCCGCGGAGGCGGCGCTGTCGGCGAAGCGTATGAAGGCGGAAAGTCCCCTGACCTGGGCGCTCTCGAAGGATTCGGCCAGGTCCCTGAGGACCCTCAGGTTGTTCTGCCTCGACGCCCCGTCGGGAAGGGAGCCCGCCAGTACGAAGAGGTCCGTCTTCTCACAGATCGTTTCCACCAGGGAGTATACAGGCATCCTCTGTTCCCATTCGGTGAACGAGTCTATCTGGGACCACATGTATCTGAGCTTTTCCCGGGTGCTGTCGTCCCGGTCGTAGGAACGAGCGCAGCTGTGGAATTCCCGGATGCCGTTCTCCCTGCCCCACAGCCGGATACGCACCAGATCGTCAGGGTCGAAGCCGTATACGATGCTGCGCATGACGGACGCCAGGGCTATGTCGTTCTTGTAGTTGTCCGTGATCCTCAGGATGTTCAGCATCAGTTCGATCTCGGCCATGTCGTAGAAGCCGCTCTCCGTGCCCGTGTCCACGGGGATGCCGGCCTTCCTGAGCTCGGAGGCGATAAGGGGCATTGTATCCTTTGTCCGCCTGAGCAGTACGGTTATGTCCGAAGGGCGCTTCCTGCGCTGCTCTCCCGTCTTTTCGTCCACGGTCGTGCCCTGAAGAAGCTCGCTCACCAGGGAGGCGACATAGCGGGCTTCCTCCCTGTTTTTGTCGGTGGAGGCCTCCCCGTCCCCGTCTCCGTCAGAGATCACGGTGGTCACCTTGGGCACAGCGGCGCAGGAGATGCCGGAGGAGGCCTTCATGGCCTCGTTTTTTCCCCTGAAATCCACTCCGCCGTTCTCCTCGGTCATGACCGAGGTGAACAGTTCGTTCACGGCGTCGATGAGAGCGGGAGCGCTCCTGAAGTTGTCCGGCAGCTGGACGAGGGTGCCCTCGCCATCCTCCTCATAGCGCTTCCTTCTTTCGGAGAAGAGTGCGGGCTCCGCGTCCCTGAAGGAGTAGATGCTCTGCTTTATGTCTCCGACGGTGAAAAGTTTTTTTCCCTCCGAGATCTTTTCTATGATAGCTTCCTGTATGTCGTTGGTATCCTGGTATTCGTCCACGAAGATGTGGGTATAGCGGCTTTTTACCGCTTCCAGGGCGGAAGCGTCCTCCAGCACCTTCAGACAAAGGTGTTCCAGGTCCGAGTAGTCCAGCCTGCAGGCGGCCCTCTTCCTGGCTTCGTATACCGAAAGGGTCCTTGCGATGCATTCCGCCAGGGCCTTCGCGGGCACCAGGGTCTTTTCTGTGAATTCGAGATATGATTCGTACCCGAAGCCCAGGGCGGAGGTGACGCTGTCGACCTTCTTTTTCGCCAGCTCCCTCATTTCGTCTATGAGGATGTCGTCGGGACCGCCGCCCTTCTGGGTCTGGTACCTGGCGGCTTTGTAGCTGCCGAGGTCCGAAAGCATTTTTGAAAAGGATGATCCCCTGACGCTCCCTGCAAGTATGAGGGCGTCCGAGGCATAGCCGTCCAGCAGCTCCGAGCGTTTCGCGCTCGAGCAACCCAGGGAGATCTTATGGGCCCTGCAAAACAGCGCCCCCGCCTCCTCCAGTACCGCCGAAAGGCTCTGTCTCAGATAAGGCAGCGCCAGGGACGATCCGTAGCCGTCGGAGACGGAGCTCTCAAGGGCTTTCAGGGAGCGGCTTAGCCAGGATGATGGATCCGTCCTGGCCGAAAGGAAGGTGCACGCCTTCTTCACGACGCTCTTGAGGTCTTCCTCGTCCCGTCCGGAATAGGATTCCGCCAGGGAAGTGAAGCTCCCCCTGTCATCCTGATACATGGCTCTGAAGGCTTCGTCCACCGCCTCGGACAGCATGATGTCCGCCTGGTCCTCGGGCAGGACCCCGAAGGCGGGATCGACTCCCGCGAACTGGTAGTATTCCCTGATCACCGACAGGCAGAAAGCGTGGACCGTGGAGATCTGCGAGAACTCCAACAGCGGCACCTGGGAGCGCAGGTATCCCGTCGGGTCCAGGGCCGCCTTTTTCATGAGGGCGGAACGTATCTTTCTCTTCATCTGGGCGGCGGCGGCGTTGGTGAAGGTGACCACCAGCAGGCTGTCCGCGGTGGCCTTTTTCTCCTCGATGAGACGGGTTATCCTTTCCGTCATCACGAAGGTCTTTCCGCTGCCGGCTCCTGCGCTCACCAGGATCCTGGGATCGTCCGATCCGATGGCCGTCCGCTGCTCGGGAGTGTATGTGTTTTCGCTCATCGGATATCCTCCGCTCCTTTCTTTGTGATGATCCTGTATCCGTCCTCATCCCCGTAATGGCCGCACAGCGCCCTGTAGCCGCAGTAGGTGCAGGGAGTCCATGCCCTGGAGGAGGGCCCGCCTTCCTTCACCGGAGAGGCCGGTATCTCGCCCCTGAGGATGCCCTCGGAGAATTCCTTCGCCTTGTGGAGGCTGTGTTCCATCAGCTTTTGGAAGAAGTCTGTGTCCTGCATCTTTTCGCTGGCCTTGATGCTGCCGTCCTTCTGAGTGCTCACGGCTTCGAGGGTGCTGCCGGAAGCGTAGCCGCGATCCATCGCCTCTATCACCTCCAGGTCATTGAGGACCATGCCGTTGAGGCGGAAGTGTTCTTTCACCGCCGCCTCGACCCTGTCGAGGGCGTCCTCTTTGTCCACCTTCGTCATGGGGGGCGAGAGCCTCAGATAGAACATCCCCGCGGGTTCCCTTGTCCCGTCGGACGTCAGGGCTCTCAGATATATGGGGAGCTGCAGGCTCAGCCCGTAATAGATCTTTGTCATGTCGAAGGATGTGGAGCCGGTCTTGTAGTCGATGATCCTGACGTACTCCCTTCCTCCGATGGTGCAGGTATCGATGCGGTCGATCTTCCCTCTCAAAAGGACCCTTCCTTCGGAGGTGTCTATGAGAATGGGTTCGAGTTTGGCATTTGAATCGAACTTCGCTTCCGAAGCGCTGAGGAGGAAATCGGAACGCTTCATCTGGGACACGATCTCCTCGATCGCTTTCGACGCGGTGCTGGTCAGCTTCTCCCTCCAGAAGGACTCCGAGGAGAGCATCGTATATATGCTTCCCCGGTAGGAGGCCATCTCCTTCTCAGTCAGGGTCCTGGCTTCCTCCAGAAGGTCTTCCCTGTCCATTGCGGAAAGGTCGATCTCCCCCGAGAGGAGCCTTTGGGAGAAGTTCTCTATCACCGAATGCACCACGTTGCCGGTGTCCGCCGCCCCCACGGAATCGTCCTTCTGCTCCGTGAGCCTCAGCACATAGTCTCCGAAGAATGAGAAGGGGCAGGCGGCGTACCTTTCAAGAGCGCTTATCGAGGTCTCCAGGGGATCCTTCAGCAGGGCGCGGTAGGCTTCAAGATCCGTTATCACGGGTCCCTTCCTGAAGCGCTGTCCCCTGAGGGCCAGCTCCGCCAGCACGCTTTTTTCCGGGTCTTTCCTGAAGTATTCCAGGAAGCCGTCGTAGACCGCATCCTTCGAGGCGTCCCGGGCGGCTCCGCTGCCCCGGGAGCTGAGGTTCACGGAAAGGGCCGACAGGGCGCTTTTTGGGGTGCACATCATCTCCGGCAGGGAGAGCTCCATCCTGTGCTCCCCGAACATGGCGGTGAGCTTTTCATATACCGCCGAGGGCATGAGGGCCTCTCCGTCGGATACGCAGGATACGAACAGGCGCTCCTTCGGCTTTGTGAGAAGCGTGTATATCACGAAGTTCTGCTTAGCGTAGCGGTAGGAGGCTGTATTGGACAGATCCAGCCCTCCCGCGGAGAGCATGAGCTTTTCAGAGTCCGTGAAGATGGCGGGGGACGTCCCGGTATCGGGAAGAGCTCCTTCCGCCGCTCCCAGCACGAAGGAGACCCTCACCGAGTCCGGGCGGCTCCTCAATGGATCGCCGACGCTGACGCGGTCCGTGACCGAGGGTATGACCCCCACTTCCGTGTTCATCAGGGCCTCGGTGAGCATGGCCCTGACGGTCTTTCCGTCACCGTAGTCCAGGTGACCGAAAACCGTGTAAAGCTGCTCAAATATGTTCATGAACCTGTTGTAGAGCTGGGCGTAGATGTTGGCGTTCTCGTGATCGTTCTCATCCCTGAGCTCTTCGGTCTCCTGTGCTATGCGGGAGAAGAAGCCGGAGCCTTCAAGATACCGGTACAGGGATACGGTGTAATCGCCTATGGTGGACGCGCCGGAAAGGCTCCGGGATGCATCCTCCGCCATGGAAGCGACCTTTATCCTTATCCTTTCCGCACTTTCGATGTCCCAGTGCTCCAGGGGATCGTCGGCGCTGAAGGGGGAGAAGAAGTCTTTCCCCGACAGACCGAAGCGCTTCACGTAATTCTCACAGGTCAGCACGCTGTCCCGTTCGTCCCCTGTGCAGAAGGCCTTGGCGAGGGCGATCATATCCTCGGCGGAAGGGTGCTCAAGGCTGCCGGAGAGGAACAGAAAGCTCCTTACGGCCGGAAGGAAGGCAATGCTCCTTCTGCTGTCCATGAAGCAGGGGATGCCGTATTCACCGAATACGTCGCGGATGTGGGAAGAGTAAAGGGAGGGGTCTGCCACCGTCACGGAGATGTCGCTGTAGCGCATCGAGGGGTCCCTTCTTATGAGGGCATTTATGCATGAGGCGGTATAGACGACCTCGTCCCGGGGAGTGTCGAACCTGGAACACATGACGCTGCCGTCATCCTGAGGGGATCTCTGCGGGAGGGCGAGGGGGTAATTCCTTTCAAGATACCTTATGCCTGCGGAGGAATCCTTCTTTTCTCCGGTCTCGGTGAGCTTCACTTCCTTTCCCGCCGCTGAGGCGCAGGATATCAGACGCTCCTTCATCAGCTCCGCGGGCAGGAAGATCTCCTCCTGTCCTGAGCAGACAGTGAAGCAGCAGCCTGCGCTGAAGCGGATGAGCTCCTCTATCAGGGCGTAATCCGCGGTGTCAAAGTCATTGAAGCCGTCGAAGAAGAAACGGCCGGCGGATACGAAGGCGGCGTCCTTCACCGCCGGGGCCGCCAGCATGCTCAGTCCGTTCGCGTCGGACGCGGTGCCTTCGCACAGCTGCCGGTATGTTTCGAAGAGCTTTCTTATGTCACCGGCCTTCGAGGCCAGAAGGGGACTGCCGCTCCTCTCTGCGGCTTCCTCAAGCTCTTCCCCACCGACTGAGCCCGCCATCATCTCCTTGAAGAGCACCCCCAGCTTCTGGGAGAAGCCCTGGGTGTGGCTCACGGAGGAGAAGGCCTCCAGATCCTTTGCGCAGCTGTCCACGGCATACCTGATCATCATGCTGCGGGCGGCGCTGTCCATCAGCTGCGGCATCGCTCCCGCCTCATCCAGTATCCTGCGGGAGAGCCTGGTCAGGCCGCATACCGAGATATCCGATGTGGCCGGGGTGTCCAGCATGTCGAAAAGGTTCTTCTCCGCCACGTAGGTGTACTGGTCCGGCACCACTATGTATATTTTTCCGCTTCCCTTCAGGGAGGCTATCCTTGTGTACATCAGTTCCGTTTTCCCGGAACCCTGTCTTCCTGAAATGATCTCCATGCACCGATTATACCATAAGTTAATATTTAATTAACCGACTCCCAATTCTATGCCTGTGTAGTATAATGATTGCAGTAATAATTGTTTTCATCCGGAGGTATTATGAACAACTACACACCCCTTGACCCCGCGTGGCTCAAGAGCGACTCAAAGATGCGTACCGAAGGCAGGACCTCCTACTTTGCGATCGCGTCCCTTTTAGGCATCATTTCAATGTTCCTCAGCAGCATCACCACCCAGGAGACGGTGCTGGTCCAGGACCAGTACGTCACCGTGGCCAGGACCACGTCTTTCTCGTCACTGTTCGGGTTCGTCATCGCTCCCGTGATCACCGTGGCCATCTGCCGCTACTATCTGGCTTTCCTGCGCTACGGCGAGACATCCACGGATGTATTAAAGTCCGTCATCCCCGATTACGGAAAGATCCTCGTGGGAATGGTATGGCAGAAACTCATCGTTTTCCTTTACATGCTCATGCTCATCGTCCCCGGCATCATCAAGGCCATGGCCACTTCGATGACGCCCTTTGTCCTGGCGGACAATCCCGATCTCGGCTTCCGAGAGGGAGTCAGGATCAGCGAGGTGCTCACCGACGGCAGGAAGATGGAGATCTTCAGGGTCATGTTCTCCTTCATCGGTTGGCTGTTCCTGGTGGCGATAACCGCCGGTATCGCGGGATTCTTCATCATGCCCTGGTACCATACATGCATGTGCGAGGTCTATGAGAACCTCAAGGCGGACGCCATCGCCCAGGGTAGGATCGATCCCTCCGTCTTCGAGCGCAGCAGCCTCACATACTGATACGGCTTGGCTTATCCGAGACAGTACTTCCATTAAGTACTGTCTTTTCTTTTTGTTTCAGGGCCGTTTGTGATAAAATATCATGAAGGATTTTTTAAGCAATGAACAACAAGAACGATTCCGGAAAAAAGAAAGATCTCTCAGATGAATATATCAGCCGGCTGATGAAGACCATCTCCGGCGCGGTCAGCGAAAGCGGCCTGGAGCCCTACAGGGACGAGCGCAGGGAACGCTACACCTACGTGAAGAAGGAAAGGCCCGAATACTTCCTCAGACCCGCCGAGGAGAAGATCAGCTATGAAGCCGAGGAGCTGGAAGAAGCCGGCGTAAAGGAGAGCATGAAAAAGGATCCCCCGAGATCCTACAGGGTCGGCTCACGCCGCACCCAGGATCTGTCGGATATAAACGTGTACTCCCTGGAGAGCATGAAGCTTTTTCCCGTCCCCGCCGAAGCTCAGCCTGAGGCTGAGGAAGCCGTTACGGACAGCGATGCAGGGGAGCAGGCCGCAGCGGAGACGGACAGCGCGTCCGCTGTGAGCGCAGGGCTCCTGCCGGAAGTGGAGATCCCTTCAGGGGAAGACGCGGCCGGGCCTGTCCCGGAAGAGGCTGCGGAAGAGGCCGCGCCTGACGAAACGGCCGAAGAGACCGGGGAAGGAGCCCTCTCCGACATGGAGGCGGGCGAGACATCCGAAGAAGAGAAACCTGCCGAAGCGGCGGGCGAGGCTGAGGAAGAAGCCGGTGAGGCTGAAGATGGCACAGAGGCTGTTGGAGAGGATGCTCCCGAAGAGACAGCTGAAGAACCCTCCGGAGAGGATACCCCGCAGGATATGAGCGGGGAGGCTGCGGAGGATGTCCTGCCCGGAGAGGAGACCGAAGGATCCCCGGCAGAAGCGGAGGAGGCTTTGGAACTGCAGGAAGAGGCTCCCTCTGAGGAAACGGATCCCGCCCGGGATGAGCCGGCAGCACCGGAGACCCCGGAGGAAGACCCGTATCACGAGACCGATCTCAGGGCGGAGTTCATGCCCGAGACTGAGGAGATCCCGCAGGAGACGGATGCGCCGGAGGCTCTCCCCGAGGAGAGGCAAGTCCCGGAGGAGAACGAAGTCCCGGAGGAGAACGAAATCCCGGAGGAAACAGCAGCCCCGGAGGCTGAGGAAGAAAATATACACAGAGCCGGAGAAGATACCGACAGCGGCGACGTCTTTCTTGATGACGATACGGTGCTGGGGGATGAATTCTTCGGAGAGGACGACGGGACCGATGAGGAAGATCCCGCCGCGGAACAGCGGGAGGAGCCTGAGATGGCTCCGGCGGAAGAGCAGCCGGAGACCGAAGAGCAGCCTGAGACCGAAGAGGAGATGCCCGCTGAGACAGCGGATGAGCCCCGGCTTGCGGAGCCCGGAGAGATCACCGGGGAGGAATATGAGCCCTGTGCCCCGGAAGAGGTATCCGGCGTCCCGGACGAAAGCCCGGACGAAAGCGGGGAGAGCGAAGAACACAGCGCGGTAAGCCCGTCCTTCGAAGCACTCCCGGTGGAGGATCACGCCGCGTACGATAATGACGAAACAGACAGAGAGGACCTGACAGAACGGCAGCAGAGCACTGAAACGATAAAAGAAGAGGAGAACCCGGAGGCACTCCTTCCCGAGGGCGGCGCGTCAGCCGATGACAGCGGGCACCGCGGGGAGACCGGGAGCGATCCGGGAACGATGCACTTGGCTTCACCCGTAAAGAAGAAAAATGGAAAGATACGCCGGGCTCCCGTGGGGCACCGCTCCAGGGCGGCGGGGGGATACTTTCCCTGTCTCGGGATCTTCATGTCCCTGGGCATCCTGTTCATGGACATGCTGATGAGATGCGTACTGGATATCCAGAAGGATCCCTCGAGGATCATGGATGTGAGCACTCTTTACACGATGCTGTTCGCCTTCACGGCGGGATTCCTGATGGACCTTATAGCATCCGTTCCGAAGAGCGTGAAGGGAAGGAGGATGCTTTCCAACATTCTCCTCGCCGCGCCCACCGCGCTGTACCTGCTGGAATTTTTCCTCAAGCAGACCTACGGCAACTACATGGGCGTCAGGGTCATCATGGGCAATGCCACCGCCGTGGCGGGAAGCTACAGCGGTGTGATCTGGCAGGTGATCTTCAGGGGCATCCCCATGATCATACTGTTCTGCCTTCCCATCATTCTTATGAACGTGCTGTTCACAAAGCTCGACAGGCCCGCGGGAAAGAGATCGGTCCTGATAAAGGCCGTCTGCGCTGCCGGCGCTCTTGCCCTGGGCATCGGGGCCGTGATGAGCTCCGCCACCGGAGCCGTAACGGACAGGGAGTATTTCACCTCCCGGTTCAACATAGACAAGAGCATCACCCGCTTCGGGCTGCCCATGTCGCTGACCCTTGACTGCATTTATATGGTGGGAGGCATTCCCCAGGCAAAGGAGAGCACCTATCCCGTGTATGTGCCGGCCATGGCCGTCGAGGGCTACGTCAACATGGTGGACATCGACTTTGACGCCATAACGGCGTCCCACGACTACTGGCCGATACCCCAGATGGACGAGTACTTCAGCTCCCTGGCCCCCACCATGAAGAATGAGTATACCGGCATGTTCGAGGGCAAGAACCTGGTGTTCATCGTCGCGGAGGCCTTTACGGGATACGTGATAGATCCCGAGCTCACTCCGACGCTGTACAAGATGGCCAACGAGGGCTTCGTGTTCCAGAATTACTACCAGCCCAGCTGGTTCGTGAGCACATCCGACGGAGAGTACAACCTCCTGACGGGCCTTATACCGGATTTCTCCATACAGAGCATGCTGCACACCCAGGACAACAACATGTACTACACTCCCGGAAACGTGTTCAGAAGGCTCGGGTACAGGACCATGGCGTTCCACAACCATGATTACGATTACTACGACAGGGACCTGACCCATGAGCACCTGGGATACGAGTTCTGGATGGGCATGGGCAACGGCATGGAGGAGTACGTGGAGGAGATATGGCCCGAGAGCGACGAGGAGATGTTCAGGGGCACCGCCCACTACCTCACCGAATGCGACGGCCCGTTCCATGTGTACTACCTTACCGTCAGCGGCCACACGGAGTACAACTTCGAAGGCAACTACATGGCTAAGAAGAACAGGGACTATGTCGACGGCACCGGTCTTTCGGAACAGGTATGGGCGATAAAGGCCCAGAACCTGGAGCTGGAAAGGGGCCTTGCCTATCTCATGCAGGAGCTGGAGGCCGCCGGAAAACTGGACGATACGGTGTTCGTGATGTCCTGCGACCACTATCCCTACGGCATGCCCGACTGGGCCTACAACGAGCTGGCGGGCAAGGAGCTGGATACCGTATTCGAGCGCTACCACAACACACTGTTCCTGTACTGTTCATCCATGGAGGAGCCGGTGGTGGTGGATAAGTACTGTTTCGGACCGGACGTCATCCCGACGGTATACAACCTCTTCGGCATCGAGTACGATTCGCGCCTGTTCTCGGGAAGGGACATACTCTCCGATTCCGACGGGCTGGTGATCTTCAACAATTACAGCTGGATCACATCCATGGGACGCTACAACGCCAACAGCGGGGTCTTTTATCCCGCCGAGGGGGTACAGATCCCGGACGGTTACTCCGATACCGTATCCAGGGTGGTGGCGGACAGGATAAAATACGCCAAGTACATACTGAATTACGACTACTATGATCTGGTCTTCGGCCGGTGAGAACCGGACCCGAATCGACCGAGCGGAGAAGCAAAATGAAACTATTTTTCGCAACACTGTTTGCCAAGCTGGCATACATAGCCCTGAGGATCCTCGGGCGCAACGCCTCCCATTTCCCGGGAGTCGTCGCACTGAAGCTGTGCCCGGATTATCTTTCCAGGGTTAAAAAGTGCCCCATGACCATCTGCGTCACGGGCACCAACGGCAAGACCACGGTCACCAACCTGGTGGCGGACTTCCTGGAAGCGAACGGGAAGAAGGTCGCTTCCAACCGGCTGGGCTCGAACATCACCGAGGGAGTGACCTGCGCCTACACCAGAAGCGTCAGCCTTTTCGGCACTCCGAAGGTGGACGTCATGGTGCTGGAGGTGGACGAAAGGGCCTCCAGGCTCATCCTTCCCTATATCGGGCCCGACTACGTGTTGTGCACCAACCTGTTCAGGGACTCCCTGATGCGCAACGCCCATCCCGATTACATCTTCGAGGTGCTGGAGAATTCCATCCCCGAGGGCGCCTTCATGGTGCTCAACGCCGACGATCCCCTTTCCTCCAGACTGAAGGAAGGCAACGAGCGCATGTACTTCTCCGTGGGCAGACAGCCCTCCGATGTGGAGGAATGCATCAACAGGGTGGCGGACAACACCATCTGCCCCAAATGCCAGACAACCATGAAGTACGAGTACCTGCACTACCACCATCTGGGACACTACAGCTGCCCCGCCTGCGGCTACACCGCACCTCAGGCGGCGTACACCGCCCTGAAGGCGGACGCGGAACAGCTCACCCTGGAGGTGATGCATGAAGGGAAGCTGCGCACCTATCCGCTGATCAACGATGCCCTCTACAACATCTACAACGAGGTGGCCCTGATCACCCTGGCCTCAAAGCTGGGCTATGACGAGGACACCATAGAGTCGACCCTTAAGGGGATGCACATTACCGGCACCCGTCTCAGGGAGCTCAAGGCCGGAGGCATCGATGTCTACTGCTTCCTGTCAAAGGGCTGCAATTCCGTCGCATGTTCCCGCAACTTCGACAACGTCAGGGTCCATCCCGGCAAAAAGGCCGTGTACCTGGCCCTGGATGACATGAGCTACAGAAAGAACAGCGTCGAATTCGACGGATGGATCTACGACGTGGATTACGAGTTCCTCAACGATCCCGACATCCTGCAGATCGTGGTGGGCGGGCCCCGCTATGCCGATCACCGCCTGAGGCTCCTCATGGCGGGAGTGGCTCCGGAGAAGATCTCTTGCTGCGACGATGAGATGGACGCGGTGGACCTGGTGGAGCCCGAGGGGATAGATAAGGTGTACATACTTTATGACAACACCATATATGACCTGTCCTTCAGGATAGCGGACAAAATGGTCAGAAGGCTTACGGAGGCGGCGAAATGAAGATAGAAGTGCTTTATCCCGAGGTGTGCTGCCTGTACGGTGACAAGTCCAACATGGATTATCTGAAGCTGTGCATGCCGGAGTGCGAGATGGTATACACGTCCCTGACCGACGAGCCCCGCTTCGTATACGAGCCGGTGGATATGATCTACCTGTGCTCCATGAGCGAGCGCAGCCAGGAGCTGGTGCTGGAGCGCCTCATGAATTACCGCAATGTCTTAAGGCTCCTCATAGACGAGCAGAGATGCGTGATCCTCGCCGTGGGCAACGCCATGGAGCTTTTCGGCACCTACATCCAGAAGGAGGACGGCGAGAAGATAGAAGCGCTGGGGATCACATCCACCTACGCTGTGAGGCAGAAGCCGAAGCGCTTCAACAGCCTGACACTGCTGGAGATGGATGATATGACCCTGGTGGGCTATACCACCCGGTTCTCCCACAGCTACGGCCTGGAAAAGCAGGACGCTCTCTTCAGGGTCGTCAGAGGCAGCGGTATAAACCCGGAATGCGACCTCGAGGGAGTGAGGAAAGGAAAGTTCTTCGCCACCTATACCGTGGGGCCCATACTGGTATCGAATCCGGACTTCACGCATTTCATC
The DNA here is from genome assembly GCA_902796565.1 of uncultured Eubacteriales bacterium. Lineage (GTDB taxonomy): Bacteria > Bacillota > Clostridia > Eubacteriales > Anaerofustaceae > RUG14186. The sequence continues at coordinate 17,328 of CADBPP010000275.1, forward strand.
CTGTCCCAGATGGGTGCAGAGACGGAATCTCTGGCCTTTGAGAAGGAGGCAAGGGAAGCTTATGAGCTAAGACTGAAGGACATCAGGGCCGCCAGGGAGCTCCTGCAGTGAAAACCGTCATCAATTAGCGGTCTTCTTGTGTTGACATCAAAAAGTATTTATTGTAAACTAAATACAGTAATCTATTTATAAGGAGAAAACTTATGTATTGTATAAAATGCGGCAAGCAGATAGCGGATGACAGCAAGTTCTGCGAATTCTGCGGCGCTCCCCAGGACGGAGGCGTTGCTGATGCGGTGAAGACCGCCGGCGATGCTGTTTCGAACACCATCACAGAGGCGGAGGCGGTCATCGCCGAGGCAGCGGCAAAGGCCGACGACATCCAGGATTTCCTCTCCAAGGAAAAGACCCCCGAGGCCCCCGATCTTTCCGGAGTCTACAAGCAGGCGCAGACCTCTTATCAGAGCGACAATACCGCCAGCCAGACATCCTATCAGAGCAGCTACCAGCAGCCTCAGGCTGCTCCCTACCAGCCCGCTCAGGGTCAGGGATACCAGCCCAACCAGGGAGCCTATCAGCCCGGCCAGGGTCAGGGAACGGCATATCAGCCCGGTTACTATAACCCCGCTCCGAAGAAGAAGACCTGGCCGATCATCGTTATCGCCCTTGTCATCGTGGCTGTGCTGGCTGCCGTCATCATCCCCAGGATCGGCGGCGGCGGATCGTCCGTTATGAAAAACCCCGAAGACGTCATCGAGACCTACTTCAAGAAGGTCGAGAAGAGCGACCTCGACGGCATCATCAGCCTCATGCCCGAGAAATGGTATGACTATCTCCACGGCAAGTATCCCACTTCCCAGGAATTCTGGAACGAGTGCGACTACTGCTATGAGAACGGCATGATGGGATGGAAGATGAAGGACTACGAGTATGAAGTGTACGAGGAGTTCACCTCTGACAGCATAGCCAACATCAACTCCCAGCTCGGACTTGATTTCGACACCATCACCACATATTCGGTATACGTGTACTTCACCAACGGTGAATCCGATCTCGTATACATCGATATGGGCACGGTCGGAAGCAGGTACTACTTCATAGAGTGCTGGTAAAGAGAAACATCAGATGAATATTCTGGCAGGCCGCCGGTCTAACCGGAAAGGCCTGCCGTTTTTTTGACACAGGAGGTCACAATGTCAGTGCTTCTTACAGGCGGGACGGGCTACATCGGTTCCCATACCGCCGTCGAACTGCTCGATGCGGGTTATGACGTGGTCCTGGCGGACGATCTCTCCAACAGTGAGGAGAGCGTCGTAGGACGGATAGAAAGGATCTGCGGGAAAAGGCCCCTTTTCTACAAGGCGGACGTGAAAGACCGCGGGATCCTCGGCAGGATCTTTTCCGAGAACGACATCGAAGCCGTCATACATTTCGCCGGCTTCAAGGCGGTGGGGGAGTCCGTCGGCGAGCCTCTCATGTATTACCGCAACAACCTGGATACGGCCATAAGCGTGCTGGAGACCATGAAGGAGACCGGATGCCGGCGCTTCATCTTCAGTTCCTCCGCGACGGTGTACGGCATGAACAACACCGTGCCCTTCAGGGAGGACATGCCCCGCTCATCCACCAATCCCTACGGCACCACGAAGCTCATGATCGAGATGATCATGGAGGATCTGTGCCGCTCAGACGACACCTTCAGCTGCGTAGCCTTAAGGTATTTCAATCCCGTCGGAGCCCATCCCAGCGGACTGATCGGAGAGAAGCCCAGCGGTGTGCCTAACAACCTCACTCCCTACATCCAGCAGGTGGCCAGCGGGATAAGGGAGAAGCTGTATGTTTTCGGAAACGATTACGACACTCCCGACGGCACCGGGGTCAGGGATTACATCCATGTGACGGATCTGGCAGCAGGCCATCTGTGCGCGATGAAGTATTCTTCGGATCACCCGGGGTTCTGCGCGGTGAACCTCGGCACGGGCACGGGCTACAGCGTGCTGGAGATGGTCAGGGCCTTTGAAAAGGTCAACGGTGTGAAGATCCCCTACGAGATCTCCCCGAGAAGGCCGGGAGACATAGCTTCATGCTATGCCGACGTCACCAAAGCGAAGCAGCTTCTGGGATGGCAGGCCGAGAAGGGCCTCGAAGACATGCTCAGGGACGCGTGGAACTGGGAAAAGAACAGGACCGGCAGGCAGGAGAGTGAATAAAAAAACAGGCGGTGACCCTTTCGCGGTCTCCGCCTTTGCTTATTACCTTACTTTGAAACATATATGATCCCCAGGGTCCCGGGACCGCAGTGGCAGCATACCGTGCTGCCGGTGTGGCTGAGAAGTATCTCTTTAAAGCGTCCTGTGGCCTCTATCTTTTCCCTCACCTGTTCCACCAGTTCCTCGGGGATCACGGAATAGGTTATGAAGATCTTGTCGGGAAGCATCACGGAGGTGTCCTTCAGGACGTCGTCGGCGTAACTGAGCACGCACCTCTCCAGGTTACCCTTGTACTTCTTGCCGACCCTCATTACGCCGTCTGACAGCACGATGGAAGGCTTGATCTTAAGAATATTGGCACCCATGGCCGCCGCCGAGGAACATCTTCCTCCAGCGGCGAGGTAGTCCAGGCTGTTCACGACGAAGCTGGTGCGGATCTTGGGCACGAGGCTCCGAAGCAGCGACAGGATCTCTCCTGCCTTCAGTCCCATGCGTATGTAGTCGGCGGCCCTGAGGACTATGAGCCCGCTTCCGGTGGTGAGGTTCCGGGAATCCACCACATGGACGTTGGGAAAATGCTCTGCGGCCCTCTGGGCGTTCAGACACATCGATGAAAAGCCGCTCCCCAGACAGATGTAGATGATGTGGTCGTAGTCGGAAGCGAACTTTTCGAATTCCGCGATGTAGTCATATTCCGACAGGGCGGAAGTGGTGCAGAGGCGGTGCTCCTGCTCGTAGTACGAGAAGATGTCGTCCCTTGTTATGTCCACGTCGTCGCGGAAGATCTCGTTTCCCTTGATGATCACGATGGGGATGATATGTATGTCATTTTCCTCGGCCAGCTGCCTGGGCAGGTCACAGGCGCTGTCTGCCATAAGTTTGATTCTCATTTACCGGTTATCCTGAAAAGGGTATCACAGCCCGCATACCGGACTGTGATACCATTGTGCCATAAATATGGCGATATTTCAATAATTTGACGCAAATGTATTAAGAAAGCATAAAGACGGCCGGGATCACTTCTCTCTGTAACCGCAGTCCTTGGAGGCGCAGTAGAGCTTACCGCTCTTGGCGACGTAGAGGATCTCCCCGCATTCGGGACATCTCTTGTCGGAAGGCTTGTTCCAGGAAGCGAAATCGCAGTCCGGATAGGACTTGCAGCCGTAGAAGGTGCGTCCCTTCTTGGTCTTTCTGACCACGATCTCGGAACCGCATTTCGGGCACTTCGCGTCCACCTTTTCCACCAGGGGCTTGGTGAAGCGGCATTCCGGGAAGCCGGGGCACGCCAGGAACTTGCCGAAGCGTCCCGTCTTTATGATCAGGTTGCGTCCGCATACCTCGCACTTTTCGTCCGTCTCCACCTCGGGAAGCTTTACGCGCTGGATATCCTGGCTGCGTTCCAGCTCCTTTTCCAGATCCGCATAGAAGTCCCTGACCACGTCCACCCAGTTCTGCCTTCCGCCGGCGATCTCGTCCAGCTTCTGCTCCATCTCAGCGGTGAAGCCCACGTCCACTATGTCCGTGAAGTTTTCCTTCATCAGTTTTATGACCGCTTCGCCGAGATCCGTGGGCACGAACTTCTTGTCCTCCATCTCCACGTAGTTGCGCTGCTGTATGGTGGAGATGGTGGGTGCGTAGGTGCTGGGGCGTCCTATCCCCAGTTCCTCCAGGGCCTTCACCAGGCTGGCCTCAGTGTATCTTGGAGGGGGCTGGGTGAACTTCTGTTCCGTCACCACCTTCACCAGGTCCAGTTCCTCGTTCTTTTCGAGCTCCGGCAGCATGTTCTCC
>CADBPP010000276.1 GCA_902796565.1 uncultured Eubacteriales bacterium
CAAGTTTGCATCAAGCTCCAGGAAGCTGGGCACCCAGATGAAGGCAACAGGTGAAGTCATGTCCATCGGCCCCACCTTTGAGAATGCACTGATGAAGGCGGTAAGGGGAAGCGAGATCGGTCTGGAGACCCTGTCGGCGCCTGCCCTGGATGGGAGAAGCGTCAGGGAGAGGCTGTATGACTGCGACGACAGGAGGCTCTTTACCATTTATGAAGCCCTCAAAGCCGGTATGAGCGTTGGCGAGATATATGAGATCACAAAGATAACACCCTTCTTTATTCGCGGCATAGAGCATCTGAAGGCCATAGATGAGGCCCTGGAGGTGAGACCCACCGATGACGTTATAAAGGAGGCGAGGATCAACGGCTACACCGACAGCATCATCAGAAAGCTTTCGGGAAGGCAGGTTCTGCCGCCCCTTAAAAACTCATTCCAGATCGTCCGTACCTGCGAGAAGGTATTCGGTATAGAAAAACCCTACTTTTACTCCGCCTACGGGCAAGAGGATGAGTCTTCACCCATTGAAAGGAAGAAGCCGGTCATCGTTGTTCTGGGAAGCGGGCCCATCAGGATAGGACAGGGGATAGAATTCGATTATTCCTCCGTGCACTGCGCCTGGACCCTTCAGGATATGGGCTACGAGGTCGTCATCATCAACAATAACCCCGAGACAGTGTCCACCGACTATGACACTTCCGACAGGCTTTATTTCGAGCCCCTCACACCGGATGATGTCATGGCGGTCATAGAGACCGAAAAGCCAGTGGGCGTGGTGGTGGCCTTCGGAGGCCAGACCGCGGTAAGGCTCGCCATGTTCCTTGACAGGCAGGGCGTCAGGATCCTGGGCACCTCCGCCGAGGGGATTGACATGGCCGAGGACAGGGAGCGTTTCGACGAGCTGCTGGAGAGCTTTTCCATACGCCGTCCCGCAGGTATGGGAGTGAATTCCCTTCAGGAAGCTCTTGAAGCGGCAAATTCCCTGGGGTATCCTGTGCTCCTTCGTCCCAGCTATGTCATAGGAGGCCAGAACATGACCATTTCCAGGGATGACGCGACCACTGAGGCATTCATGAAGACGATCCTTTCGGGAGGCATAGACAATCCTGTTCTGATCGACCGCTACATGCCGGGCATCGAGCTGGAAGTGGATGTGATCTCTGACGGCACCGACGTGCTGATCCCGGGCATCATGGAGCACATAGAAAGGGCGGGAGTGCATTCCGGAGACTCCATTGCGGTGTATCCGCCCTATAACCTCACGGACGTGTTCCTCAGAAAGATCTGCGACGTGTCGGAGAAACTGGCCCTGGCACTGGGAACGAGGGGGCTGGTCAACATACAATATCTTATCTTCGAGAACGAGCTGTATGTCATAGAGGTGAATCCCAGGGCCTCCCGTACTGTGCCCTATATCTCCAAGGTCACAGGAGTGAACATGGTGGATATAGCGTCAAGGGTCATGCTGGGAGAAACTCTCTCTGAGTTAGGATGCGGCACGGGGCTCCATCCCGCCTCACCCTACTGCGCCGTCAAGGTGCCCGTGTTCTCATTTGAGAAGCTCAATGACGCGAACTCCATCCTGGGGCCTGAGATGAAGTCCACAGGAGAAGTCCTGGGCATAGGAAAGAACATCGCGGAGGCTCTGTTCAAGGGTCTGTCCGCGTCTGGTCTCAAGGCAGACCGGGCCATGAGGGGGAGCGGCATACTGCTCTCCGTGGAGGAGAACGATTATCAGGAGATCCTGACCCTGGCCAAGAGCTTCTACGACTGCGGAATGAAGCTTTACGCCACTTCCGGCACGGCTGAAGCCATCGAAAAGATGGGCATTGCTGTGAAGAGCGTAGAAAACGCCTCAGAATCGGACGAGATCGTTGGGCTCATGCATGAGGGTGCCATCTCCGTGGTGGTCTATACGGGAGCTGTAAAAGACAGCACCATCGGGGATTTCATCTCGCTGCACCGCAGCGCCATGGCCCTGGGTATTCCCGTCTTCACCAGCCTGGACACCGCTTCTGCCTTTGCCCGCTGCATACTTTCGGGATATGAGATGTCCAATGTGGAACTGGTGGACATCAACCATATGAGGAGATGGAAGAACAAGGTGCGCTTCTCCAAGATGCATTCCGGCGGCAACGACGCCATCGTCATAGAGAACTTCAACAACGAGATGACCTGCCCCGAATCCCTTTGTGTGGACCTTTGCGAGGACCACTACGGCATAGGCTCCGACAGCATAGTGCTGATAGAGCGCTCCAAAAAAGCCGATGTGTTCATGCGCACCTTCAACAGGGACGGAAGCCAGGGAAAAATGGCAGGAAACAACATCCGCTGTGTGGCAAAGTACCTTTACGACAAGGGCTATATCAGAAACGAGAAGATGACGATCGAGACATTGAGCGGCATCCATCATCTGAAGCTCTTCACCAGGGACGGGGCCGTCTCTTCGGTGGAAGTGGATATGGGGGAGGTCTCCTACGCGGCTGAGGATGTTCCTGTGATCTGTGATACGGATGAGATGGTACAGGGACAGCTGAAGGCGGGAGATGAGATTTATACCGCCACGTGCCTTTCCGTCGGGAATCCCCACTGCGTCGTTTTCTGCGACGGGATAGATGCCATAGACCTTCGTGTGACCGGTCCGCTGTTCGAGAACAATGAGATATTCCCGGACAGGGTGAACACAGAGTTCGTCAGGGTCGTGGATCCCTCCACTTTGAGGATCAGGGTATGGGAGAGAGGAAACGGGGAGACCCTTTCCTGCGGCACCGGAGCCGCCGCGGC
>CADBPP010000277.1 GCA_902796565.1 uncultured Eubacteriales bacterium
AAGACCTTCGAAGTGGATGAAGTGGGAGTGTTCACCGATGTCCTCAAACCCGTGGACGAGCTGTCCAGCGGCGAAGTGGGCTACATAACGGCCTCCATCAAGAACGTGGAGGACACCAGGGTGGGAGATACCATCACCAACGCGAAGATGAAGGCTTCCGAGCCCCTTCCGGGCTACAAGGAAGTCAACCCCATGGTGTTCTGCGGAGTCTATCCCGCTGACGGCAGCCATTATCAGGACCTTAAGGAAGCCCTGGCCAAACTGAAGCTCAATGATGCCGCCCTGAGCTATGAGCCGGAGACCAGCGCTGCTCTTGGCTTCGGGTTCCGCTGCGGCTTCCTGGGCCTTCTGCACCTGGAAGTGACCCTGGAGAGGCTGGACCGGGAATACGATCTGGACCTTATAACCACGTCTCCGGGAGTCATCTACAACGTTATGAAGACCGACGGCACCATGATACAGGTGGACAATCCCTCCAACCTGCCTTCTCCCGTCGAGATAGAATACATGGAAGAGCCCTTCGTGGACGCCTCCATCATGACTCCCCAGGACTACATCGGGGCTGTCATGGACCTGTGCCAGAACAGGCGGGGCATCTTCGTCACCATGGAATACATCGAGAACAGGGCTGTGCTTAAGTATGAGCTCCCCCTGAACGAGATCATTTATGATTTCTTCGATACCTTAAAGTCCCGCACAAAGGGTTACGCATCTCTGGACTATGAGCTCAAGGACTACCGCCGCAGCAACCTGGTGAAGCTGGATATCCTGCTGAACGGTGAGATGGTGGACGCCCTGTCCTTCATCGTCCATGCCGACAGCGCCTATGCCAGGGGCAGGGCGGTGGCCGAAAAGCTCAAGGATGAGATCCCCAAGCACATGTTTGAGATCCCCATTCAGGCCTGTATCGGAGGAAAGATCATCGCCCGCGAGACGGTGAAGGCCCTGAGGAAGGACGTCATCTCCAAGTGCTACGGCGGCGACATCACCAGAAAGAGAAAGCTTTTGGACAAGCAGAAGGAAGGAAAGAAGCGCATGCGCCAGATAGGCAAGGTCTCCATACCCCAGGAAGCCTTCATGGCGGTGCTCAAACTGGATGAATAACACCAAGGACAAACTGTCGATATATGTGCATATCCCGTTCTGTGAAAGAAAATGCCTTTACTGCGACTTCGTATCCTACAGCGGTATGGAGGATAAGGTGGAGGCATATTTTGACGCGCTGATGTATGAGGCACGGTTTTATTCCACCGATGACCCCATCAGCAGCGTTTATATCGGAGGGGGCACGCCCAGCTGCGTCGACAGCTCATACATCGAAAAACTGATGGAGTGTCTCGGGGAGAATTTCACACTGGAGAAGGACTGCGAGATCTCCATAGAATCAAACCCGAATTCCCTTACCGCCGAAAAGGCGAAGGCATACTTCAGAAGCGGCATCAACCGCATAAGCATGGGAGTGCAGTCCGTGTCGGACGATATCCTTTCCAGGATCGGCCGGCTCCATACCCATGCCGATACCGAAAGGGCAGTGGACAGTATCATTGCGGCCGGCTTTGACAATTTCAATCTGGACCTGATGTTCTCCCTGCCGGGCCAGACCCTCAGGGACTTTTCGGACGCGCTGGATTTCGCCACGCTCAGCGGGGCTAAGCATATCTCATGCTATTCCCTGACCCTGGAGGAGGACACTCCCATAAATCAGCTCTACAAGGACGGGATCTACCATGAGGATGACGAACTGGACCGGCAGATGTACGCCATGGCCAATGAGACGCTGTTCTCCAGGGGCTTTTACCGCTACGAGATATCAAATTTCGCCAGGATGGGATACGAATGCCGCCATAATCTTCTCTGCTGGGATTTTCAGGATTATCTGGGGCTGGGTGTTGCCGCCCACAGCTTTTTCGGGGACACCCGCTTCGTTAACACCGCCTCGGTGGATGATTACATAAAGCATGTATATGAGCATACCCACGATCAGGTGGTGATGGAAGAGAGCCCGGAAGAACTGAGAGGGGATTACCTGATGCTGGCCCTCAGAAAGACCACCGGGATAAACACCGAGGACTTCATGGCTCGCTTCGGGGAAGATTTCAACGAAAAGTACCGGGACATTACGGAGGGTTTCATAGAGGACGGGCTCCTCTTCCGTAACGGCCCCTATGTCGCCCTGACGGAGAAGGGATTCGATTTCGCGAACGTCGTCATGAGAGAATATATATAAAAAGTCAGGACCGCCTTGGCGGTCCTTCTTCCTGTAATGCGCAGCTTTTCCAGGGGGGCTAGATCCTTATGGTCAGGACATTCAGCCCGAGGATGTTGTTGTAGCTGACCTCCGAGGCTGCGGCGTAGACGAGACGTATTCCGATGTTCTTCAATACGTCGTCCCCGTCGAAGATGGAGCTTCTCTCGTATGGATCGAAGGGGATGCAGTCGTCCCTGATCCGTAGGATCACGTCGTCGTCCTTTATGACCGTCCTTATTTCTATGCTGTGCCTTTTTTCGTCCTTAGTGAAACCGTGGGACACTATGTTCCCGGCCATCTCCTCCATGCACAGGGCAGCGATGAAGGACCTTTTTTCGTCGACGCCCCTGTCAAGGCAGAACCGCTGCAGTCTCTGGGATACCGTGAGCACTTCCTCCA
>CADBPP010000278.1 GCA_902796565.1 uncultured Eubacteriales bacterium
CAGCGGGCAAGTGTCTGCCCTGTGTCCGCGTAAGCGGCACGAAGCCGCCGCCTCTAAGCTTTAAGCGTAGGCGGGGGTAGTTCACTCCAGTTCCAGTTTTCCGGTGTACAGCTGGTAGTAGCTGCCCTTCTGTTCCAGGAGCTGATCGTGGGTGCCTCTCTCTATGATCCTGCCGTGATCCATGACCATGATGACGTTGGAGTTCTGTACAGTGGAGAGCCTGTGGGCGATCACGAATACCGTGCGTCCCTTCATCAGTCTGTCCATGCCCCTCTGCACCAGGGCCTCCGTCCTGGTGTCGATGGATGATGTGGCCTCATCCAGGATCATCACCGGGGGATCCGCCACAGCCGCCCTGGCGATGGCGATGAGCTGTCTCTGTCCCTGGGAGAGGTTCGAGCCGTTGTCCTCCAGCATGGTGTCGTATCCGTGGGGAAGCCTGGTTATGAATCCGTCGGCGTTCACCAGGTTCGCGGCGAGCCTGCACTGGGCATCGGTGGCGTCGAGCCTTCCGTAGCGGATGTTGTCCATGACCGTGCCCGTGAACAGGTTCGTCTCCTGAAGGACTATTCCCAGGGAACGCCTCAGGTCGGGCTTCTTTATCTTGTTGATGTTGATGCCGTCGTAACGGATCTTTCCGTCAGCTATGTCGTAGAAGCGGTTGATCAGGTTGGTGATGGTGGTCTTTCCCGCGCCGGTGGCACCTACGAAGGCCACCTTCTGGCCGGGATGGGCGTACATCGAGATGTCGAAGAGCACCTGCTTTTCCCCGTCATAGGAGAAGTCCACGCCGTCGAAGAGGATGTCTCCCTTAAGCTTCGTGTAGGTCACCGTACCGTCGTGATGGGGATGCTTCCATGCCCAGATGCCGGTGCGGGAAGGAGCTTCCCTTAGCTCGGGACCGTAGTATTCGGCGTTGACCAGGGTGACGTATCCCTCGTCCTGCTCAGGCTCCTCGTCCAGCAGCTCGAAGATCCTCTGGGCTCCCGCAATGGCCATGACCACCGCGTTGAGCTGGGAGGCCACCATGCTGATGGGCCTGTTGAAGTTCCTCGAGAGGTTCAGGAAGGATATGAGCATTCCCAGGGTGAGCACCGAACCGCCCCTGAGGGCTATGGCGCTTCCCACCACCGCGGTGACGATGTACTGGATGTTTCCGAGGTTCGCTGTGATGGGCATCATCATTCCGGCGAAGGTGTTGGCCTTCGTGGCGTTGTTGCACAGTTCTTCGTTGAGCCTGTCGAAATCGGTCTTGGCCTGCTCTTCATGGGTGAACACCTTAATGACCTTCTGGCCGTTTATCATCTCCTCGATGAATCCGTTCATGGCTCCGAGGGAGCGCTGCTGGGCGATGAAGTACTTGCCGCTGGCTCCTCCGATCCTCCCGACCAGCACCAGCATCAGGGCCACGAAGAGCAGCACCAGACCGGTGAGGGGGATGTTCAGCCTGATCATGGCGATCAGGGTTGTCACCAGCGTCATCGCGGAATCCAGGAACTGGGGTATGCTCTGGCTGAAGAGCATCCTTAAGGTATCCGTGTCGTTGGTGTAGTGGCTCATGATGTCGCCGAATGTGTTCGTGTCGAAATACCTTATGGGCAGGGACTGCATGTGCACGAACATGTCATCCCTGACGTTTCTCATGACGTCCTGGGTCAGGTATGCCGTGAGCAGGGCCCTGGCGTACTGCACCGCGACGCCGATGACGTAGATGATGGCCATGGTGCGGATCGCGTTTGCCAGGGACGAGAAGTCCTTTACGGGTCCGCTCTGGGTCAGAAGGGGCTTGATCTCATTGTCGATGAGGCTCCCGATGAAGGTGGTGCCCCTTACGTTGACCAGGGCGCCGATCAGGATGCATACCATCACGACGGCCAGGATGAAGAGCCTCTTTCCTCCCAGGTATTTGAGGAGCCTTCCCAGGGTCCTGGTGTCAAGCTTCTGTCTTTTGTGCATGTTCATCTGTCTGTTACTCATTTGCCAGTCCTCCTCCCTGTGTCTGTGAAGTGTATACCTGAGAATATATCCTGTTGTTCTTCAGAAGTTCCTCGTGGGTGCCGAATCCGTCGATCGTTCCTTCGTTGAGCACGATGATCCTGTCGGCGTCCATGATGGAGGATACCCTCTGGGCTATTATGAACTTGGTGGTGTCCGGCAGGTCCTCCCTGAAGGCCTTGCGGATCCTGGCGTCGGTCTGGGTGTCCACGGCGCTGGTGGAGTCATCCAGTATCAGGATCTTGGGCTTTTTCAGCAGTGCCCTGGCGATGCAGAGCCTCTGTTTCTGGCCGCCTGAGACATTGGAGCCGCCCTGCTCGAGCATGGTGTCATACCCGTCGGGGAAGGATTCGATGAATTCCGACGCCTGGGCGTGACGGCAGGCCGTTATGATCTCCTCGTCGGTGGCGTCGGGATCTCCCCATCTGAGGTTGTCTTTGATGGTGCCGGAGAACAGCTCGTTCTTCTGCAGCACCATGGCCACCTGGTCGCGGAGGGTATCCATGTGGTAGTCCCTCACGTCAACTCCTCCCACCAGGACGCTCCCCTCGGTGACGTCGTAGAGCCTCGGGATCAGCTGCACCAGGGAGCTCTTTCCGCTGCCGGTGCCTCCTATGATGCCTATGGTCTCTCCGGAGGCTATGTCAAGATCTATGTCCCTGAGGGAGAGGTGTTCCGGGTCGTTGGAATAGGAGAAACTGACTCCCCTGAAGGAAACGGAACCGTCCTTGACTTCCATGACGGGGTCTTCCTTTTCCTGCATGGTGCTCTCCTCGTCCAGGATCTCGATGATCCTTTCCGCGCTGGCACGGGACATGATGATCATTACGAAGATCATGGAGAGCATCATGAGGCTGGTGAGCATCTGGAAGGTGTAGGCGATAAGGGATGTCAGGTTTCCTGTGGTCATGCTGCCCACGGTGATCAGCTTGGCTCCCAGCCAGGCGATGGTGAGGATGCAGGTATTGACAGTGACCATCATGATGGGGAAGTTCACCGCGAGGCGCCTTTCCGCCTTCATGAACAGTTTGTAGATGATCCTCGAGATGCCGCTGAACTTCTCAATCTCGTAATCCTCCCGGACGAAGCTCTTGACGACCCTGATGCCGTGAAGGTTCTCCTTCACCACGTTGTTCAGTCCGTCATAGGTCTTGAACACTTCGGTGAAGATGGGATGGGCGCTCCTTCCGATCAGTATCAGCACCACTGCCAGGAACGGCAGGGCCACTGCGTAGATCACAGCTATCTCGGAATTGATGGATATGGCCATTATAAGGGCGAATACCAGGTTCAGGGGCGCCCTGACCGCCATTCTCAGCGACATCATGAAGGCCTGCTGGACCCTGGCCACGTCCGTGGTGAGACGGGTTATGATGCTGGCTGAGGAGAAGCGGTCAATGTTCTCAAAGGAGAACTCCTGGACCTTGTGGAACATGTCGTGGCGCAGGTTCTTCGCGAAGCCCGCCGTGGCCTTCGAGGAGACCACCGAGGACATGGCTCCCGCCCCCAGGGCCAGAAGAGCCACGAAGAAGAGGATGACTCCCATCCTTGTGACGTAGTCCATGTCTCCCTTTTCGATGCCGTTGTCGATGAGTTTTGCCATCAGAAGCGGTATCAGCGTGTCGAATCCGACTTCGATCAGGATGAATACCGGCGACATGACGGCTGCCGCTGTGTACTCGCGGATGCTTTTAGCAAGTTTCTTTATCATAGAAGCCTCCTGTATTAAGTCTTCGGATCAGTTTTTCGGAGATGGAAAAGAAGCATCTGCGCTCTTCTTCGTCGAGGGTGTTCCTCATGAGCTTTTCCATTTCGTCCATATCCCTGCGGCACTTTTCGGAGAGGGCGGCGCCCTTCTGTGTTATGCATATGCGCTTGAGCCTCGCGTCGGACTCCACGGCCCTCCGCTCGATCATGGCGTTCTTTTCCATGTTCTGGATTATGGCCGTGACGGAGGAATTCCTGATGCGGAAGACTTCCGCGATGTCCTTCTGGAAGATCTCCCTGTCCGCGCTGCGGGACAGATAGTCCAGTATCATCATCTGGATGGGGGATACCGTCGAGTATGAATGATCCCGGGCGTTCTGCTCGATGTTGCGCATGACCGCCTGGGAGAGGACCCTGACAGCGTAGAGCATGGATTCCGAATGATCCATTTTTGAACCTCATTGAAATAATAAAAATAGTTAGGCATCTAACAGTTAGATATCTAACAAAACGTGATTATACTTTTCAGCGGTCCCCATGTCAATACCTCCATTCAAAATTTTTCCATGCTGCCGGTTTATAATCTATTTTTAATGTTAAATCAATCATGCTCTTATGTTTGCCCTGTAAAATGATAAAATACATCCAATATGTACCCTCACAGAGGGGATGTCTCAGTCTTTCCGGAAGCTCAACCGACCGGGCGTATGTCCTTAGCAAAGTATGAGCGGTGCAATCTTCCGGCTGTGTCTGCAGATCATCTACGGAAAAGATCAGATACGGAGGCCAAACAATGGACAGAGAAAACGACATCAAGGAATTAATGGAAAAGTATCCGGAGCCGTTCTCCGCCGTCAGGGAGAACGCTTCATCCTCAAAGATGCGCTTTGAGGATCTTTCGGAACTGATGGAAAACCATGACCTTCCCGACGAGGACGGCATCCGCCTTACGGAATACTTCGTCAGCGCGGGAATGGTGGAATCGCCGGAAAGCGTCGCCGAGGACGCCGCGGAGGACAGTCCTTCGGATGAAGTGGACGGGTCCGACTTCATCAGGATGTATCTCAAGGACGCGTCGAAGTACCCCCTGCTCACCTTTGAGGAGGAGACCGAACTGGGGGAGAAGATCGCCCGGGGAGACAGGCAGGCGAGGGAGAAGCTCATCAACTCCAACCTCAGGCTGGTGGTATCCATCGCCAGGCGCTACCAGGGAAGGGGGCTTTCCCTTCTCGACCTGATACAGGAGGGAAACATCGGTCTGATGAAGGCCGTGGAAAAGTACGACTACACAAAGGGCTACAAGTTCTCCACCTACGCCACATGGTGGATCAGGCAGGGAGTCACCCGCGCCATAGCGGACGGCTCGAGGCAGATCCGCATCCCGGTGCACATGTTCGAGCTCATAAACCGCATCGACAAGACGGCGAGGGAACTGAACCTCACCCTGGGAAGGGACGCCACCGACGCGGAGATCGCCGAAAAGCTGTCCCTTGACATCAGGAAGGTCAAGGAGGCCAGGAAGTACGCAGAGACCGTGGTCTCTCTGGACAGCCCCGTCAGCGAGGAGGAGGACGGAAGGATAGGGGACTTCATCCCCGACGAGACCAGCCCCTCGCCGGAGGACGTGGTCACGGCGCTGATGCTCAGGGAGGCCATTAACAAGGCTCTTTCCACCCTGACCCCGAAGGAAGCCGAGATCATAAGCCTGCGTTTCGGCATAGGCTACGAGCGGCCCTACACCCTGGAGGAAGTGGGGGAGAAGTTCAAGGTCACCCGGGAGCGCATCCGCCAGATAGAGTCGAAGGGCTTAAGGAAGCTGCGCTTCCCCCAGAGGCTCAATCTTCTGAAGAATTTCTACGTCTGATACACTCATCGTCATAACAGTAAAGCCCCGTTTCCGCTAAAGCGGAAACGGGGCTTTGTCTGTCCGGCATATCAGCAGCCCTTTCTGCCTTCTTTATGGTCCTTTACCGAGCAGGCAGCGGCGGAGCCGTACTCGATGAGGCCCGCGTCCGCGGGATCCACCGAGACAGTGCCGTCCTCGAAGACGAAGGCGGGTACTCCCACGTCGCCGATCTCCTTCAGATGGTCGAAGACGGCCTCTGTGTCCCTCAGCCGCATGAAAGCGCCCAGGTTTCTGATGTTCTCTCCTATGTTGATGTACTCGAATTCGTCCTCCCGTCCCTTTACCTGCTCATGGACATAGTCGCAGTAGGGGCATGTGGGCATCCCGTAGATCTTTATCATAAGTATTCCTCCTGTGAAGGGTTGTATCTTCCGAGCATCCCCGCGTCGCGGCACTGCTCACGGTATGATTATATCATCCGCTGCGTGAAGCTGTGACGTGCCCCGGGGCAAAATGCCCTGGAAATAAAAAAAACGCTCTTTCGAGCGGGATCTGCGATGGCGGAGAAGGAGGGATTTGAACCCTCGCGACGCTTTCACGCCCTACACCCTTAGCAGGGGCGCCTCTTCGGCCACTTGAGTACTTCTCCGAATTGATCATCTTTATCAAAATGCCATATGATTATATATGAAACGCGGCTGTGTTGCAATAGCTGTGAGATATTTTTTTCTCCGCGTCAACTGCGGTACCGAAGAAAAAACGTTTTGTTTTATGGCTTTGGGATTGTGCATCCATACATTATAGTTGTATAATATTACAGATAAGAAGCTACTGCCAGACAGATCCTGCCGAAGGGTTAAACGACATCATGAAAAAACGTCCAGGAAACAGATTCATCATTTTCATAGCCATCATTATGGCAATTTCCTGTACCGGAACTCCCATGAGCTTTTCCGGTCATTTTGTTTACGCCGCCCAGGGAGACCTGGTGGATACTATTTCGAATCCGGGCAACACCGTCATCGACTGCTTCGACTATACCGTGTATGACAGAAACGGTCAGAGCACCACAGCGTACAACAACACCGGCATCAACGAGTTCGGCCCCCTGTGGTTCCTCGGAAGCGGCGAGAATCCGTCCATGGCCGACATGAACAAATATACAAAGAACAAGGGTCCCGCCAGGCCTGGCATCGTATCCGGCATCCTCGGCGAGGACGGCTATCCCGTGCTTTCCGAAGCGAACGGCGGCACCAGCCTTGGGTATCTTTTCGACCGCAGAGAGCTCACGGACTCCAAGGGCCGCACCGCGAAGACCTGCGTGCCGGACTGCGACGGTCTGTTCACGGTGGACGAGCTGGGCTACTACGAATTCGATTCCTTCAGGGAAAAGGCGGTGCTGGATACCACCACCGGCGAATTCACAGTGACCGAGGATGAGAATCCCATGTTCTTCCCCTTCGGCAGCGGCAACTCCTTCATCGGAGTGCACATCTCAACGGAGTTCTCGATACCTTCCGACTACAGGGTGTTCAATCCCTACGGTGAATATGAGGACATGGTCTTCACCTTCATCGGGGACGATGACGTCTGGGTCTATATCGACGGTATCCTCATCGGGGACGTGGGCGGTATCCACAATCCCCAGGAGCTTATCATCGATTTCGTGACCGGGGACGTCAGCGTGCGCAATTTCGAGTACCAGGACGTGGTGACCACGGTCTCCACCATCTTCGACATGGCAGTGCTTTCATGCGGAGGCGGCGAGGAAGGCCGCAAAGCCGTGCTGGGAGAAAACGGGGAATACGCCTACAGATGGAGACAGGAGGAGGACGGCTCCTACAGGACCTACGCTCCGAATACATATCACACGATGGAGTTCTTCTACCTGGAGAGGGGCGCGGGCCGCTCCAACATGAAGTTCCATTACAACTTCATAAGCACCTACGATTTTACCGCCCACAA
>CADBPP010000279.1 GCA_902796565.1 uncultured Eubacteriales bacterium
CTGCACAACGCGTCGACGATACTGCTGGCGCTGAGGAACATGACTCCCCTCATCCCCGAGGAAGAAAACTGAACACAGCTTTGCAGAGTGAGGACATCCTCACTCTGTTTTTTGCTTTCCGGACTCGGAAGGGATCAAATAAATACATTAATGTATACAATTTGGAATACTCTGTGGTATAATATACTCAGAGGTGACGGACATGGCATCAAACACAGGCATTCAGGACGTATACGACCACGTCAAGCAGAAGATCATATCCCGCGAATTCTTCCCGGGAAACAGGATAGTGGAGGAAGATCTGGCCTCCGAGATGGGCACTTCCCGCACCACTGTAAGGAGCGCCATCTCCCGGCTGGCCTTCGACGGGCTGGTGGACGTGGTGCCGAAAAAGGGGACATACGTGGCAAAGCCCACCATGGAGGACATGGAGGAGGTGTACGAACTCAGAAGGATCCTGGAATCCGAGGCGCTCAGGAAGGCTGTCCCGAGGATAGGGGAGGACGCGCTCAAGCGCATGGAGGAGTGCATCGCCGATCAGGTCGAACTGGAAAAGCACTATACCATGCAGGAATACGTGAAGATAAACCGCGCATTCCATTCCGAGATAGCCAGGGCATCGGGAAACGCGTATCTTGAAAAGTTCCTGGATGAGCTCTTTAACAAGACCGCCATCTTTCTGACGTTCTACGACCGCTCCGTGACGAACCTTGATTCCATCGAGACTCATACAAAGATACTTAATGCCATCAGGGAAGGGGATACCGAGAAGGCCGTGGAGGGCATCATCGAGGACAACCAGATCGCCGTGGATGACATCATGATCTGACTATTTTGAAAACACAAATGCTTAAGACAAATTTCACCGGCGCAGGCACGCAACCACGCCGGTTTTTTTAATAATCAAAACCCTTATTCTTTCTTAATTTTAATATAATAAAAATCATATTGACTTAAGTTAATTAATTGTATACAATATTGTAAACAAAACGGAAAACTGCCATCCGAATAAAAAACAGGGAGGAAATAATGAAAAAGACTTTAGCAATCCTTATTGCGGCACTGTTCATCCTCGCTTCCTTCGCCGGCTGCGGCGGAGGCGGCAAATCCACGGACAACGCCGACAGGGTACTGCAGATGTATACCAGCAGTGCTCTGACATCTGCCGACTGGCAGACCACCACCCTCACATCCGACATGCAGATCCTCTGGGTCCAGGTATTCGAGGGCCTTTACGGAATGGATGAATCCAAGGGCGGATACATCGACCTTCTCGCCAAGGACGTACAGGTGTCCGAGGACGGTCTCGTTTACACCGTCACCCTGGTGGACGCCACATTCCAGAACGGTGATCCCCTCACCGCTGAGGACGTGGTCTTCAGCTACGGCAAGGCCATGGAGAACGCGAGATTCAACTACGTCACGTCCTTTATCAACAACATAGAGGCCAAGGACGACAAGACCGTCGTGTTCACGCTGGACTATCCGTATTCCGCCATCGCCCATACCTTCTGGACAGTAAAGATCTATTCCAAGAGGGAATATGAGGAGATCGTCGCCTCCGGCAAGGAATTCGGCGTTGAGGGCCACACAGCGGCCACCGGTCCCTACATCATCACGGGATTCGACGCCAGCAGCGTGACTCTGGAAGCCAACGAGAACTACTGGAAGGGCGCTCCCGACATCAAGCACGTCCACTATCAGGTCATCTCCGACGCCGCCGGACAGGTGGTAGCCTTCGAGAACGGCGAACTGGACTACTTTCCGAACGTACCGAACTCCGACTGGGAGAACGTCAAGGCCAAGGCCGGTGACAACTGCGAGATGGTCACCGCAAACGACGTAAAGGTCATGTTCATCAACTATCTGTCGCCCACCAACAACGGCATCCTGGGCAATCCCCTCGTAAGGGAAGCCATCATGTACGCAGTCAACAAGGATCACTGCATCAAGGCAGGTCTCGCCGGATACGGAATGCCCGCCTTCGAGTACATGTATCACGGTTATGTTGCCACATCCCCGAACTATGAGGACGGCACCTTTAAGACTTACGATTACGATCCCGACAAGGCCCATCAGTGCCTGCTGGACGCCGGATTCACCGAGGAAGAGATCGCTGCCGGCATCAACGTCGGAACCATCATAACCTACGGAAACAGCACCACCATACTCGGAAAGATGACCGTTGCCGTACAGGGCGACCTCAAGGAAGTCGGTCTTATCGCTGACGTCGACGTACAGGACTACTCAGTCATCGGACCGAGAATGTACGCACAGGACTATGACATCGCTCTCTTCGGCGATTCAGGAAACTTCGACTTCAACAACATCCGTCAGCAGGTCCACTCCGAATCCGTCGGAATGTACCTGGTGCGCTACAAGGATCCCGCATCCCCCTTCGACTGGCAGAGGATCGAGGCCCTCGTGGATCAGGGCGTCGCCACATCCGATACCGCTGACCGTTACAAGGTCTACACAGAGCTCTGGGCGATCATCGCCGATACAGCCACCATCTATCCCATCGCGCATTCCGGATACGGCATCG
The DNA here is from genome assembly GCA_902796565.1 of uncultured Eubacteriales bacterium. Lineage (GTDB taxonomy): Bacteria > Bacillota > Clostridia > Eubacteriales > Anaerofustaceae > RUG14186. Next base: position 2,546 of record CADBPP010000279.1, read on the forward strand.
CCTGGTCCGACAACATCACGATAGACGGTCTGTGCCCGAGCTACTATCACATCGACAGTTTCCACTGGGCAAACTAGTCTGAAGACACAAACAGCAAATAACAGACATCTCCTGCGCCGGAACTTCCGGCGCAGGGAATATTTATATTAAGGAGAGGGTAATAAATGATCAGATATGTCGCCAAAAGAGTACTGTTCCTTATTCCCACCATCCTGGGCGTCATCTTCATCATCTTCGCGGTCATGAACCTGACCCCCAGCAACCCGGCTCTGGCCATCCTCGGTCCCGGTACCCCGGCGGAGGATATCGCGGCCTACAACCATGAGCTGGGCTACGACAGGCCGTTCCTCGAAAAGTACGTCACCTACGTAAGGGACATGGTGTTCCACCAGGATTTCGGAAAGTCCTACATCACCAGAAAGAACGTGTTCGACGAGATATGGCCCCGCTACATCATAACCATCAAGCTGGCTCTCTCGGGAGTCATCCTCTCGGCCCTCATCGGGGTGCCCCTGGGCATCAGGGCCGCCGTAAAGCAGTATACGCTGTGGGACACCATACCGTCCCTGGTGGCGTTCCTTCTCGCGGCGGTGCCTTCCTTCGTCATGGGCCTCGTTCTTATGTTCATCTTCTGCCTCAAGCTGAGGCTCCTGCCCAGCTACGGGGCTGACTCCATCAAGAACTTCATCATGCCGGCACTGGCCATTTCTCTGCCCTCCAGCGCCCAGAACTTCCGTTTCACGAAGTCCTCCATGCTGGAAGCGATACGGCAGGACTATGTGCGCACCGCCAGGGCCAAGGGCGTGCCCGAACGCCAGGTCATCTGGAAGCACGTGCTCAAGAACGCCCTTCTGCCGGTCATCACCCAGATAGGTCTCTCGCTGGGAGTGCTCATCGCCGGAAGCGTCGTCACGGAGAAGATCTTCTCTATCCCCGGCGTCGGCAGCCTCATAGTGGACCGTATAAACTACTCTGACGAACCGATAATAATCGCGGGCACCATCCTCATTGCCATATGCTTCACGCTGGTCATGCTGATGGTGGACGTGCTGTATGCCTTCATCGATCCCAGGATCAGGGCAAAATATACAAAAAAGAACTAGGAGGAAGATATGTCGGACAAACAAACATCAGCAGTCTCCTCCACGAAGACAGTATACAAGCGCCCCAGTCAGGCGAAGGAGATCTGGAGACGATTCAAGAAGACCAAGGGCGCTGTCATCGGAATGATACTTCTCATCATCATCATGGTGAGCGTCCTGGTGGGGCCCCTCGTAATACCCTATGAGAACGCCATCCATCAGGATTATGACTACATGCTGGCAAAGCCCAGCGCGGCACATCTTTTCGGATGCGACGGATACGGCAGGGACATCCTCGCCAGGATCATCCACGGCGGCCGCACATCCATAGGCATCGCTCTTCTGGCCACCGTGACCTCCTGTGTTTTCGGTTCCCTGCTGGGAGCCTTCGCGGGATTCTTCGGGGGCTGGATCGATTCGGTGATCATGAGGGCCCTCGACATCTTCATGTCGGTGCCTGACATCCTTTTCACCATGGCAGTGGTGTACGCTCTCGGAGCCAGCTTCACGAACCTCCTGATCGCCCTTACCCTCACGTACTTCACCAATTACGTAAGGCTGGTGCGATCCCAGGTGCTGACCCTTTCCGACGCGGAGTACATCGAAGCGGCCAGGGCGGGCGGCAGCAGCAGCATAAGGATGATAATGAAGCACATCATCCCCAACTCCATAGGCGTCATCATAGTGAACACCACACTGAACGTGGCCAAGATCATCATCTACGAGTCCACACTGAGCTTTCTAGGCCTCGGCATGAAGCCCCCCGCGCCGGAGTGGGGAGCCATGCTATCGGAAGCCAGGGAATTCATGAGGACCGCTCCGCATCTATTGATCTTCCCGGCCCTGGCCATAGTGCTCACCGCCAGCGCCATAAACCTTCTGGGCGACGGTCTCAGGGATGCCCTGGATCCGCACCTCAGGAGCTGACAGGGGGTAAAAGATGTTTAAAAAGAAAAACAATAAGAACGTCGACATGTCTCCGGCGCTGGAGGAGCTCTTCGAAGGGCGCTCCACGGATACCGTCATCGACATCCGCGACCTGTGGGTGGAGTACCAGAGCGATCTGGAGACCGTCAAAGCCGTAAACGGAATAGACCTGACCATCAAACGGGGCCGCACCTTCGGCCTGGTGGGGGAGACCGGAGCGGGCAAGACCACCACGGCCCTGTCCATACTGAGGCTCCTTCCCGCCGCCACCGGCAGGATAGTAAGAGGAGAGATAATCTTCAACGGAAAGGACCTGCTTTCCCTGGACGAGAACCTGATGCAGGCCGTCCGGGGCAACCTGGTATCCATGGTGTTCCAGGACCCCATGAGCGCCCTGAACCCGGTGTATACCGTGGGAGAACAGATAGGGGAGGCCATCAGGCTCCACAATCCCGAACTTTCCGAAGAGGAAGTGGACAAAAAGGTGGAGGAGATGCTCTCCATGGTGGGCATAATGCCCCAGAGGAAGGTGGAGTTCCCCCATCAGTTCTCCGGAGTTATGAAGCAGAGGGTGGTGATCGCCATGGCCCTTTCCTGCGAACCGGAACTTCTTATAGCTGACGAGCCCACTACGGCCCTGGACGTCACCATCCAGGCTCAGGTCCTGGCCATGATAAAGGAACTGAGGGACCGTCTCGGCACCTCGATGCTGATGATCACCCACGACCTCGGCATAGTTGCCCAGACCTGCGACGACGTGGGAGTCATGTACGCCGGGGA
>CADBPP010000280.1 GCA_902796565.1 uncultured Eubacteriales bacterium
TGTTAGTATTTCCATTATATGTAATATTTCGGCATTGTCAATCCCTATATCCGCCTTCATTTCGGATACCCGCATCAAAAGGCAAAAAAACTTCAGCAGAACCCGTGATTTTTTAGTATAATTAAGGTTAGAGATGATCGGTAAGATATAAGTGACGGGGTGGGCGTCCATATCTTTGTTTTACAACCATTTAAGGAGGACAATCAGAATGAAGAGGAAATTCCGAAGTATAGCGGTGATTGCTGTATCTATTTTGACTGCGGCAGCTTTTACTTTCCCTTCTGACGTACTTGCAGCTTCGAAGGGTAATCCTTCACCGACAGCGACTAATGTGGAGTACGTAATGAAAGGCGGTAAGAAAACCGGAATAAAGAGTTTTACCCTGTCGCCGTACAAATACTACAATATGAGTACCGACAGCGAACTGAATCCTTCAGGTGATCCCACCATGAAGATGGACACAAAGGCTCTGAGCAGGATCTCTGAAAAGGAAATATTCCCCAAGTGGTCCATCATTGCAGAGAATGTTTTCCGGAATCAGGCGGATCAGATAGTCTCCATCGGGACCGACTCTATGCTGACAAGGTATGTACAGGAAGATAATTCCTTCGACGAACATTTCAGTTATTCCAAATGGAACGCGGACGAAAGGTACAAAAGTGAGGACTGGTCTTTATCAGACCTGGCGAAGATTCTGGCAAGTAAAGACGGGATCTCCCAGGGAGAAGTGAACTGGGACTACGCTCATTCAACAGGCATAACTTCCATCAACAGCCTTGCCGATGCAAGAGACATGATGGGGCAGCAGCTCAGAAACGCATCGGATGACGACGATGTCAGCAAAGACGACTTTCTCGGTAATTCCTACAAAGGAAAAAGCCTGTACCGTCTGCCGGACCTTGAAGAACCCAAATCCGGTTCCGGGTTCTGCAACATAGTTACATGCATCAACAGAGCCGGCGCATCAGGCAATTACGATTACGCGACCTTCGGTCTTGCGGTATATGATTTCGATCTTACGCCTATGGCGGCAAAAGATCTGGCATATATCGAAGCAGCCCAGGATTTCAAGGATGAAGACAATCCCTTCGCGGCAGCCAAAGCAGCCGGAGTCCCCGGAGTCGACTACAATGACAGCTCAGAAGACGCTGTAAAGACCATGCTCCGAAATGAATCCCGGGGTGAGGCCACCCAGACCGTCAGTCTGGAACAGAGCACTACGGAAGAGTATTCCAATACCATGGAAGACAGCAAGGAATTCAGTTTAGAGGAATCCGTCGGCGCAGAGGTCAACATGGGATCATGCTGCGAATGCGTTCCGAGAGTGACCGCTTCCTTCAATGTGACTTCCGGTCAGGTCTGGACAACTACAAAGTCAGACACACATACCAGCTCGACTACCAAGACCAAATCCGTGTCAGCAGAAATACCGATGCCTGCTCACACCTGCGCCCAGGTGGTTCAGAACACGGAATGTACTAATATAACGGAAACCTACCAGTCACCGGTAGTACTGACCTACAAGGTGGCGGTATTTGCCATGAGCGGCGACTATTTCAACGGATGGTGGGGCGGCGTCAATGCCTCCGCCTATGACAAAGAGTGGATGAGCGTTCTGTTCAAGGGAACCGAGGACGCGTCCCTCTGCGGCCATCAGGCTCTCGGCAGTCTCTACAGCCGCGCGGTAAGGAACAAGGATATCAGCGGATACGATCTTTCCCACGGGAATTACAAGTCATGGTGCGACAAAGGAGAATGGGTAAAGACCTCCGGCATCGAATGGGATAAAATAGAAGACAACATAATGTATGATCACAGAGACTCGCACAGTCTTGGCCGCAAGCCCGGCGGCAAGGTCACAGTAGCGGATTTCGCTGCTACCGTACCTATCTGCGAAAAAGGATCTATTTTCAGTTCGAAAAAAGAGATCATGACCTCATCAGTCAAGAATTTCGCGCCTCTTAACGATCTTGCCTCAGTCTCCATAAAGAAAGAAGACCGCAAGGTATTCGACATGAGCCACGGCGAGACCCTGTATCTGGACGGGATGAATCTGGAAGGATACGATGGGGATGATGTTGAATTCTACGGATTTGACTCCGGCTGGGGAACATGGGCTCCATGCACTCCGGAAGGAGAAGACCGTGAGCAGACCCCGGATGACGTAGCCACACTGGAGACCGACGAAGCAACCGGGTCCCAGACAATAAAGACCATAAACGGTGAGACCGAAGGAGGAACCGTATACTTCAAGTGGCATGTCAATGATGACGCTAAGATCATATCCAACGAAAGCCCGGACGGTATGTCTAAAGCAGACAAGGCCAAAATCGATACGCCTGTCCTGGGTATCAGGGTCGCAAAGAACAACTCAATCAATGACAACGGCAAAATAGTAGTGATCGGAACTTACGAGGGCTCATACCTGAACAAGATAAATCTGAACAATGAACTTGAAGTCGACGTGTACGACTCGGATGAATCCAGAAAGGATGTCCCGATCCAGTGGGATGCTCAGGAGAAAAACAACATTTCAGTCGATCCCAACACCGGAGAGACCGAGTTCCTGCAGCCGGGTATATATCACGTAA
>CADBPP010000281.1 GCA_902796565.1 uncultured Eubacteriales bacterium
ACGGTCTATGTCCGTGTAGACGAGAACAAAGCATACTGGGTGAAGGGAGAAGAGCACGGATCGGTGGATCTCTGGTAATATCAGACAAAAAGAGACTAACATATCAAACCCTGAATCATCCAAACAGATGCTTCAGGGCTGAGATTTATTCCACAGGCGCTATCAATCCTTCAGACCGTGCTCTGCCGGAACAGCATATTTTAACGGAATTTCCGGCGCGAATTTCCGGCGCAAAAATGTATAAAATAAATTCAAGCAGAAAACTTGATTAAAAATGATCGATATGGTAAGATATAACCGTCTAGAAAAGGAGGTGCGGCAATGAAACTGCTTCGAGTGAAAGCCAGCCATTTCAAAAACTGCGTGGATAGCTTTATTATAGACCTTACTCCAAAGGCCAGGAAATCCACGGAGGATAAGGAGTATGAGCTCCAGGAGGTCGCGTCGGAGTTATATGCGTTTAATACGACCGCGTTTATTGGAAAGAACGCATCCGGTAAGACGACCGCCATAGAACTTTTGGACTGCGCGTATTCCATTCTCGGGGATTATCGTCTGGAGGATAAGCACTACAGCTATGACGGCGTTCTGCTGGAAATCACATTCTACCATGAAGGATTCATATACCGATATGTGACTGAGCTTGCGGCTGGCAAGACCATGGGTAACCAGGCTGTATTCCGGAATGAGCATATCTACCGGAAAGCATATTATAAGACGAACGTGAACGGAATCTATGATGACCGGGATTATGAGGAACTGACGAATCTCGGAGACCTTCCAGAGGACACCTCCAACATTTTCTTTATCCTGAAAAAGAAACAGACCAGGGCGGTGTTCTTTGACAGCTACAGTGGAGGCGCGGATACATATCAACTTCTGTTCAGGGCGCTCAAAAACTACGATATCAGCATGGATGTGCTCGCAAAGATCATCCGAATCTTCGATGAGAATATCAAGGAACTGATGCGGCTGGATGACCACAACTACCGTGTCGTTACGGAACATGAGGAACTGGTCATGTCGGATAGTCAGCTGGTGTATTTTCTCTCCAGCGGAACAACCAAGGGAATCCTGCTCTATACGCTGATGGTAGCGTCGCTCAAAGAGGGTTTCGATCTGCTGATCGATGAGGTGGAGAACCATTTCCATAAGACGCTTGTAGAGAACATGATCAGCCTGTATAAGGACAAGAGCGTAAACCGAAAAAACGCTACACTGATATTTTCCACGCACTACTGTGAGGTTCTTGACCAGATGGGGCGGCAGGATAACATCTGGGTCTGTAACGCCAACAGCCACATCCATCTTGCCAACATGTACGAGGCCTATCACATCCGACCGGCGCTGCTGAAGAGCAGACAATACTACAATAATGCTTTCCGGACCGCTGTAAATTACGATGACCTGATGGCACTGAAGAAGGTGCTGAAAAAGTGAAGCGTCTAATTATGTGTGAAGGGCCGAATGAGCTGAAGGTCATAAACATCCTCCTTGAGAATGACGCTCTGATTTTCACGGATGACGACCTCCTGGGATTGACGGCCTACCATGCAAGGCAGATCAAGTCAAGCACCCAGGTGCGCACTGCGCTCAACCTCTATTCGGGGAGTGATGTGCTGATCATGCGTGTAGGAGACAAACAGACGGACAAACTGACGATTCCTGTCGATTACAAAGAGAAGATTACAGGGATTGAGAAGTATTGTACGATTCCGGAATTGGAGATGCTCCTGATCATCTCTGAGGGGCTTGTCAAGGAATACGAAAAAAAGAAATCCGCAACCAATCCAAAAGAATTCGCCAAGACGCATATCACATACAACAGGAAACGGTATGACAACAGCACACAATTCTTTGAGAATTACTATGGCAGCGATTGTGAAAAACTGATCACCGCGATCCGGGAATATAAGCGCATCAAGGGAAACCACAGAAAAGACGAGCTGTATCTGGCAGATCTTTTGAAATGAGAACGAAATACCTTCCCAATCGTGGGAAGGTATTTCTATGGGCAAAACTGATTCACCCGGATGAACCCTAAAGCATTCTGCAGATCGGTGATATGCTCGGCTCGAGTTGAAACAGTGAAAAA
>CADBPP010000282.1 GCA_902796565.1 uncultured Eubacteriales bacterium
AGCCATCGTGGCGACGCATCTGATGCTTGCCGCTGCAAGCGAGGGCGTTGACAGCTGCTGGATCAACTTCTTTGATCCCGATGTTCTTCACGACGCGCTTGGACTTCCGGAAGATGAGGAGATCCTCATGCTCCTTGACCTGGGCTTCGCGGCAGAAGGCGCAGGTCCGCTTCCGAACCACGCAAGCCGCAAGGACCTTTCTGAGACCGTAGAGTATATCTGAAGCGTCATATCTTCTTCTGTGAGACGGCGTAGTAGAATACATACTGCTGCACGATCCCGGCGTTATCGCCGAACGCGCTGAAGGGTTCCTTCCCCGCGTACACCGTGTCGATGACCTTGCGAATCCAGGTATCCACAGGCGCCGCGCTGGTGCACCCGTACCCGAACAGGCAGATGCAGTTGGCGACCTTTTCGCCGACGCCGAAGATGCTTTTCAGTATCTCCATACGTTTTTCATAGGAACAATCATACAGCGCTTCCGGATCGATCTGGCCGGAAGCGATTTTTTTCGCTGCGTCCATGATATAGGGAACCCGGTAGCCCAGCGAACAGGCGGAGAGCTCATCCGCGGATGCAGCCGCAAGAGCCTCGGGCGACGGGAAGGCGCGGATGGCGGGAAACGCGGAAGGCTGCCCGCCGCAGTCAAGCGTCCTTCCGAAGCGCTCGCACAGCATCTCGATGGACCTGCGGATCGCGGGGATCGTCTTGCGCTGGGATATGATAAAGGAGATGATCATCTCCCAGGGATCCTGGCGGAGGATCCGGATCCCCCGGCTGAAAGACGCGGCTTTTGTGAGGAACGGATCACCCGCCGGAATGGAAGCCCTGACGTCCGCGTAGCATCTGTCCAGGTCAAAATAGGGACGCCAGACAGTATCCCATTCAGCTTCCGAACAGCTGACATCATACATCTCATCCTCCGAGCGGCGGATGAACAGCACATGATTCCCCGTGATAAAACGGTAGAGGGCCGGGTCACCAGCGGGCATATGCGCAGACGCGGCGTCCTGTTCAGAAATACCGGCAGATACGCCGCCAGATACGGCCCCAGGACGGAAGCACTGGCCGCTTCCGCAGATCTTTTCCAGATCGAAATCATCATGTATGAATATTTGCATAAACGAAATCCTCACATCTCATCATTTCAGGTCCTCTCACACATAACATTGGCAGGCCTGTTTTGTCAAGTATACGGACTTTTACGTGGAAAATTCATCTGAAACCGGATTTTTTCTTGTAATTCCGGGGGCAATGGATAAAATAATACTAGATGATTTTTCTGTTATCAGGAAACAAGGGCGGGAGCTGTGCTGATTTATACAGAACACAGGAAAGGGCCCCTTAAAGAGAGGATCAGGCATGGAAAAAAGAAGGACAAGGACCAGCAAGGACATCCTGTGGGTCTTTATCATGAGTATTATAGCCGTATTAGCGCTGGGTCAGATGATCGCGCTGTTCGTGACGGGCGGACGGAAGTCCGGAAACGCGCAGAATACAGGCATCACGGCTGAAAAAACAGATAACACTGCGGCAGACACAGGCACAGCCGATAATGATACGGCTGGTGATGCCGCGCAGAGCGCCGGAGCTGCCGTACCGGCAGAGACAGAGGCTGTTTCAGAGGAAGTTCTGTTCGAGCTCGAGACGGAAACAGAGATCGAAACAGAATGGGCGGACCAGTTTGCAGACAAGCCGGACATCGATCCTTCCGAATGGATGTTTATCCTCGCGAATCCGTGGAATTCCATCGGTGAATACGCGCCTGAACTGACTCAGTTCCGCGATGTGGAGATCGACTACCGCATCTATGACGCCATGAACGCATTTGTGACAGACGCGGAGGCGCAGGGGCTGACCGTAGTCATGACATCCGGCTACCGCGGATATGACACCCAGTCCTGGCTGTTCCAGAGAAAAGTGGACCAGTACGGCGGAGATGAGGAAACGGCGGCAACCATCGTAGCGCGTCCCGGAACAAGCGAGCACCAGACGGGTCTTGCGGCAGATATCACCGATAATTACTATGAATATATGAACGAATCGCTCGAGGAAACGGCACTGTACCAGTGGATGAGCGCGCACTGCCACGAGTACGGATTCATCGTCCGCTTCCCCAAGGGGCGCCAGGATGTCACCGGGATCATGTTCGAACCGTGGCATTATCGCTATGTCGGAAAAGAAGCAGCAGCATACATTATGGAGCATGACCTGACGCTGGAAGAGTTCCTGAGCCTTTATCAGGACGCCGGCTGAGAAGGGTAAATTAATATAAGAAGCGCGAGGCGCAGATCGGGGGAGGGTTCTCTGATTGATTTTTTATCAATCAGAGAACCCTCCCCCGATCTGTTCCCCGATCTGTTTTTCATGATACAAATTTCCCCCTTTTTGTCTTATTTTCCGGGGACCATATTGACGAAAATGAACTTGTGCGTAAAATCATGCTGTATGATACAAAACGTCTCATATTTATATAGATAGAATATAGAATAAGGGAGTTATACATATATGGAACCAGGAACACATAAACCGAAAGGCAATATTATGAAGCTGATCGCTCAGGGGATCGTGAATGCCCGGTACATTTTTATCGGCCTGTTCATTGCCGCCGCGGTCTACTGCGCATTATCCATAGGCAAAGTCAGGACGAACAATGACCTGACGGCGTTCCTTCCCGAGACGACGGAAACCCGCCGCGGCCTGGATATCATGGAGGAGGAATTTATCACTTACGCGACAGCGGACGTGATGATCTCCAATGTGACTTACGAGATCGCGGACGATCTTGCAAAACAGATCCGCTCCTTTACCCATGTTTCGGATGTTGCCTTTGATGACTCGCCGGCACATTACAAAAATGCTTCAGCCCTGCTGACAGTCTCCTTTGACGGGACACAGACCGATCCGAAGATCGTGGAGGAGATGGACAAGATCCGGGAATTCCTTGCGGAGTACGATACATACATTTCCACG
>CADBPP010000283.1 GCA_902796565.1 uncultured Eubacteriales bacterium
GGCGGGCATCTCGTCATAAAGTATCTTGGCGCCCAGGGCGGGACCGCCCATGAAATTTCTCGCGAGCTCCTCAGTGAGCTCCCTCTCTTCGAATGAACCGTCATCCAGGTTCACGAAGAGCATCTTTCCTGCGTAACCATACATGTCAAATTCCTCCTTAAGGCGGCCACTAAAAAAAGACCGCACGAAAAAAAATGCGATCTCCTTTGCAAACATGGCAGGCCGGCGGATTGCTCCTCCGACCCCGGCCGCAGCGGCCCAGTAGGTCAGTACGGCTCGGAGCTCCCCATAATTGTATACCAATCTTTTTCAAAAGTCAAATATACCGGGACACTTTAATCGGATGCACCGCAGGATCTTCCCGCGGCAAGGGGCTGATGATTTGTATACCGAAAGATATAATTTATTTTATGTGCATGTAATATTGACATTCGGACGATCCTGATATAGAATCATATCAGTCTATTGTTATGTATATGTAATATCAACGGAGGTATATAACAGCAAATGAACGACATCGAAAAACTTCGTGCGGAACGTACGGAAAACAACGCCGCCATCCTGAACAACAGGATCCCCAACAGAGTCCCCTGCGCAGTCAGCATCGGACTCAACGCAGTCGCTGAATACGCCGGGGTGGACCCCAAGGCAGCCATCTGGGACTACAGGCTCCTTGAGGACGCCATCGACAAGCTCTGCGAGATGATCCCCTCGGACGGATGCGTCGGCGGAGCCAGCGTGCTTCTTCCCGCCAAGTATCAGGCTATCGGCTCCAAGAGCATCATCATGGGCAGTGACGGATTCATACAGCATCCGAACACACACATGATGGAAGAGGATGAATATGACCAGTTCATAGAAGATCCCTACGCATTCATGGTGGAGACCGCTGCTCCCAGGACCAACAGGAACCTGGACTTCAAGAACAACCCCGTAGGCACCATCAAGGCTATCAACCAGGCCAATGCCCTCACCGGATATGTATTCGGCACCCTCGGACAGGTCATGGGCAAGATGGCCATGAAGTACGGCTATCCCATGGGAGGAGCCTTCGGAGGCGGCGGCGGATACGCGCCCCTCGACATCCTTTCCGACCAGCTCAGAAGCTTCTCGGGAATGTCCACTGACATCAGAAGACGCCCCGACAAGGTAAAGGCCGCCATGGAAGCTATGTTCCCCTGGCAGTATGACCAGTGCAAGTGCCCGGATCTCGAGCGCTACACCCGCGACGCTTACGCCTTCTATCCTCTCCACATGGCCACCTTCATGAGGACCAAGGACTTCGAGGAACTGTGGTGGAAGCCCTGGCTCGCCCAGATCAACAGCTACGCCGCCATGGGAGTGCGTACCGGAGCGTTCCTGGAGGACGACTGGACCAGATTCATCGACTACCTGCAGGATGTGCCCACCGGAACATACTTCACCTTCGAGTACACAGACGCCAAGCAGCTCAAGGAAAAGGTCGGAAAGCACTGCGTGCTCTCCAGCGGATTCCCCATCAAGTACCTGACCCAGTGCACCAAGGAAGAAGCCATCGACCGCACCAAGGAATGGCTCGACATCGTAGCCCCCGGCGGACAGTACGCATTCGGATTCGACAAGAGCCCGCTGGTCCTGGCGGACGTTAACCTCGACAACCTCAAGGCAGTGGTGGAGACCGTCGTTTCCTACGGCGTATACGACAACCCCGGCGCACCTTCCGGAGAGATCTTCCACAAGGAAGACTACACCGAGCTGAAGGTGGAGGAGTTCAAGAGCAGATGCTTCACCTCATGGGAAGAGTATCTCGAGCAGAACCCCAACACACCGGAATGCGCGAAGGCACCCATCATGAACGAGGAGAAGGCCATCCGTTCCTTCTACTACAGCCTCATGCAGTAATACCGGACGATCCGGGGTCTGCAGAAGGATCAGCCTCATAAACTGCTGATACTCTGTGTTTCGGTAATCAAAAAACATGCCCGGGCTTTCCGGTATGCTGCCCGTCAGAGAACAATGAATAGTGAACTACCCCCGCCTACGCTTAAAGCTTAGAGGCGGCGGCTTCGTGCCGCTTACGCGGACAC
>CADBPP010000284.1 GCA_902796565.1 uncultured Eubacteriales bacterium
ATCCGGGATGCAGCAGCTCTTCGAGAGGATGCGTTCCGCCGGCTTCACCGACAGTGAAGTGGAAAAGATCGCCAGGAAGAACGTTATAAGGGTCATCGGGGACAGCATGAAGTGAGCATCCCCAGTAACTGAAAACACACCCGGAGACTGACGCCTCCGGGTGTGTTTTTCTATGCCTGCTGTAAGAGTCTTTTATAAACTTCCGCGGTGATGCGGGCCGCACAGAGTATCTCCTCCTCTGTGGTATATCTCGAGAGGCTGTAGCGTATCGGGGCCCCGTACTTTTCCGCGCCCATCGCCCTTATCACATGGGATATCTCAAGGCTCCCCGCGCTGCAGGCGCTGCCCGCCGATACCCGAAGGCCTTCACGGTCCAGGGCGTAGAGAAGCATGTCCGCTCCCGCTCCCGGGAAGGATACGTTCAGTGTGCAGCAGTTGGTCTCTCCTGCCGCCCCGTTCACATGTATCCCGGGGATACTTTCGGAGAGGGAGGTCTTCAGCATCTCCTTGAGCCTCTTCATCCTCCCGGACGCCCTGTCCATCTCATCCGCGGCCTCCCTGAGAGCGGCGGCCATGGCCCATATGGCCGGTGTGTTTACCGTGCCCGGTCTGAGGGAGCGTTCCTGCTCACCCCCCATGGTGATCCCCTTTAGGGAGATACCGCTTTTTACGTAAAGGAAGCCCGTTCCCTTCGGTCCGTGGAATTTATGGGCTGAGGCGCTGAGCATGTCTGTCCCCAGCCTCTTCACGTCCAGAGGGACCTTTCCCAGGGCCTGGACAGCGTCGCAGTGGAACGCCCCGCCAAGAGCATGGACCGTATCCGCAATGTCTTTTACAGGCAGAAGATAACCGGTCTCGTTGTTGGTATGCATCACGCTGACCAGGACCGGCGAGCCATTGAAGCTTTCAATGACCGTACCGAAGTCCTCCGCGGGCATGCCGTTTTCGTCCACGGGAATGACGCGTACGTCCGTTCCCTGACCGATAAGGTATTTTGCTGTGTTTATCACCGAGGGGTGCTCCGTCTCCTGGGTCACAAGGCCCGCGCCGTATGAAGATACATATCCCCTTATGGCCAGGTTGTTGGATTCGGTGGCCCCCGATGTGAAAATTATCTCGTCGGGGGAAGCCCCGATCACTTCCGCGATGATGTCCCGGGCCTCCTCCACCTTCGCGGCTGCTCTCTGGCCGGAAAGATGCAGGGATGAGGGGTTTGCCCAGCACTCCCGCATGCATTCTTCCATCGCATCCATAGCCTTTTCGCTCATAACGGTGGTGGCTGCATTGTCAAGATAGATCTCTTTCATATTTTTCAGATATCCTTCAATGTAAAAGGCGAACCGCAGTGCATGATACGGCCCGCCTGTCCTGTTAAAGCAGTTTTATTCCGGCTGCTTCGCACTTTGAGATGGTCTCCTCATCCCAGATGGAAGCCTGTACTTCGCCGATGTGTGCCTTGCCCATAAGGAGCATGCACAGCCTGGACTGCCCGATGCCTCCTCCGATGGTCAGGGGGAGGGTCCCGTCGAAGACCATGCGGTGATACATCAGGTTCCTTCTGTCGTCACAGCCCGCCTTCGTGAGCTGCAGGTCCAGGGAATCGGCGTCCACTCTTATGCCCATGGAGCTGATCTCTATCACGCAGTCCAGCAGCGGATAGTAGAACAGAAGGTCACCGTTGAGCTTCCAGTCATCATAGTCGGGGCTGCGGCTGTCGTGGGGAAGTCCGTTGGAAAGGGGATATCCTATCTGCTTGACGAAGACGGTGCCGTATTCCCTGCAGATGGCGTACTCCCTGCCGGCGCTGTCCAGGTCCGGATAACGCTCCAGCAGCTCCTGGCTCGTTATGAACTTCACGTCAAGGTTCAGCTCCGGCTGGTTGATGTAGGGATACTTTGCCTTCACCACTTCCCCGGTGAAGCAGATGCACTTGACGATCTGCCTTACGGTGTTCTCCAGGTATTCCTCCGTGCGCTCCGCCCGGGTTATAACCCTTTCCCAGTCCCACTGGTCCACGTACACGGAATGGAGATTGTCCAGCTCCTCGTCCCTTCTGATGGCGTTCATGTCGGTATAAAGCCCTCTGCCCTCGAAGAAGTGATAGCGGTAAAGGGCGTAACGCTTCCATTTCGCCAGGGAATGGACCACTTCCGCGTCCTTTCCGGTATAGGGGACGTCGAAGCGCACGGCCCTTTCGGTGCCGTTGAGGTTGTCGTTTATTCCCGTATTCGGATCCACGAACAGGGGGGCGCTGATCCTCTTGAGTGTCAGGATGGATTCCAGGGTGCCCTGGAAGGTGCTTTTTATGAGCGCTATGGCTGACTGGGTGTCATACAGGTCCAGCGCGGAGGTG
>CADBPP010000285.1 GCA_902796565.1 uncultured Eubacteriales bacterium
AACGGTCCCTTCCGGATAGATGCTGTTCAGGTATTCCGCCGCCTTCAGGGCGGTCTGTTCGCGGATCTCCAGCTTCTTCTCGTCGTGATCCCTTAGGATGTATCTCGCCACTGCGCTGTCCACATCGCCCCTAAAATCCGTCATATGATAGAAACCTTCGTATCCTTCGGTGTATTCGGGCCTCTCGTTTGAAGGAAGTAGACTGTCGAAACGCATGGCAACGGAGGCTGCGTTGATCATTTTTCCCTTCGCACTGCCGGGATGGATGCTCTTTCCCGTCACGGTCACCGTCAGGGAAGACGCGTTGAATGTCTCGTAGCATACCTCTCCGAAGGCCGCTCCGTCACAGGTGTATGCGTAATCCGCTCCGAAGTACTCCACGTTGAACCGGTCCGCACCGCGCCCGATCTCTTCATCCGGGGTAAAACCTATCATGACCTTCCCATGCCTGATGGAAGGATCGCTCATCAGCCTCTCCGCCATGGTCATGATCTCCGCCACCCCTGCTTTGTCATCCGCTCCCATGAGCGTCGTGCCGTCGGTGACAAGAAGGGTCTTACCTTTGTATCCCTCCAGTACGGGGAACTCCTCCGCTTTCATGATTATGCCTTTTTCCGCATTCTGGACCACGTCACCGCCGTCGTAGTTCTCCACCAGATGTGTCTTTATGTCCCTGTAGGGAACGCTCGACACCACATCCATGTGAGCGATGAAGCCTATAATCTTGCTGTTCTCGCACCCCTCTGTTGCGGGGATGGAGCCGTATACATAGCCGTTCTCATCCTGCATGGCGTCGGTTATCCCCAGTGAACGCATCTCCTCCACCAGGGCTTTGCCGAATTCCAGCTGGGCCGGAGTGCTGGGACAGCTCTCGCTGTTTTCATCCGACGCGCTTGGAAAAGCGCTGTATCTGACAAGTCTTTCGTATGCTCTCATTTTATTGTCTCTCCTCTCTGTATCCCTTAAGAAATCCGGTCATGACTTTTGCAGCTCCCTCGAGCATCGTCTTCTCATACTCTCCGAAACGTTCCCTGATCGGGCTGTCTATGTCCAGAACGCCGAGAAGCTCCCCCTCGAGCATCAGTGGGATCACGATCTCGCTGGCAGAAGCGCTGTCACAGGCGATATGACCTTCAAACTGATGCACATCGGGCACCACCACCGTAGAACGGTCTCTGACGCTCTTTGCGCAAACGCCCCTGGAAAGGTCGATCACGCTGCAGGCCGGCTTCCCGTTGAAGGGCCCGAGATACAGCTTGCCCTCCTTAAGGAAGTATACCCCCGCCCAGTTGATCATATCCATCTCGTCGTATATGAAAGCCACAGCGTTGCAAAGGCATGTGAGCCAGCCTTCCGAAGGATCGCACAGGGATGAGAGCTGTTTCGCCATCATCGATGCGTCCTCTTTCGGAAGAGGGTCATCCCTTGTCCGGATAAAGAGCAGTACTTCCCCGGCGGAACCTGCCGTTTCATAGCCCGGGAGCCTTCCTGCCAGGGAAAATCCGTTTTTCATCAGCACCTTGACAGAAGCGGCATTGTCCGGCTTCACCCGGGCGCTTACCGATGCCGAGGATGCGTCTTCGAAGATATATCCCATGGCGGCCGCGAGAGCCTCCTGCATGTAGCCCTGCCTTCTCAGGTCCTCCCTTATCGCGTATCCCACCTGGAAGCCGCGGCGGTTTTTAAGTATGTCGTCGGGACGGAATCGTATCCATCCCGCCGCGGTATCATCTTCCTTTAAAGTCACGGCCCATGCGTCGGATGAATTTATCATCCCGCTCAGCCTGACAAGGCTCTCCTCCATGCTGCGGGAGGCTATGAAACCCGCTCCTTCGGCGGTCTGGGGATCTGTCAGAAGTTCATGAAGATCCTCCAGGTCCGATGCCCTCCAGCGCCTCAGGATGAGCCTTCGCGTATACAGTTCTTCCATTACGTTTTTTCCGTTCTTTCCTCTTTTTCCTATTATACTTCAGCGGGACAAAAGGAAAAAGAATATTTGACATTTCACTCAATAATGCTATAATTAATATACCAATCAAGAAAGGGGCATTACTAATGGGTAAGTTCGTTATCAAAGAAACAAAGGACGGCAAATTTGCATTCAATCTGAAGGCCGGAAACGGAGAGGTTATAGCAGTTTCCGAGACATACACAGCGCTTGACACATGCAAGAACGGAATTGAGAGCGTTAAAAAGAACGCGGTGGAAGCCAAGCTCGAGGATCAGACCATCGAAGGTTACGAGGCTGTTACCAATCCCAAGTTCGAGATTTACAAGGACAAGGCAGGGGAATTCCGTTTCAGGCTCAAGGCCCGCAACGGCGAGATCATCGCCACCGGTGAAGGCTACAAGTCAAAGGATGGCTGCAAGAACGGCATCGACAGCATCAGGAGAAACGCACCTGATGCGGAAGTAGTCGTCGAAGAGTAAAGATCAATCACTTAAAAAACACCGCGGACAATACGCGGTGTTTTTTTATTGTTCTCAATCGATCAGATCATCGTCCAGCTCGTCGAAATCGAAACTCTTTTCTTCCGGCAGATCCGGTGAGTCGTCCTCATCCATTTCCACGGCATATACATCCACGGGAGTGTCGGTCAGCGCGGTGCGGATCTTATCCGCTATCTCTTCCATGATCTCGGGATTGGTCTCAAGATACTTCTTGGCGTTCTCCCTTCCCTGGGCGATCCTGCTTCCGTTGTAGGAATACCAGCTGCCGCTCTTCTCTATGATATCCATGGATACGGCCATGTCGCAGATGTCCCCGCTGCGGGAGATGCCCGTGCCGTACATTATATCGAATTCGGCTGTCTTGAAGGGAGGGGCCACCTTGTTCTTTACGACCTTGACCTTCGTATGGTTCCCCACAATCTCGGAGCCGTTCTTGATGGCGTCGGCTTTTCTGACCTCAAGGCGTACCGACGAATAGAATTTCAGAGCTCTTCCGCCCGGTGTGACTTCGGGGTTACCGAACATGACTCCGACTTTTTCTCTCAGCTGGTTGATGAATATGGCCGTGGTGTTGCTCTTGTTGATGCTGGCGGTCAGTTTCCTGAGGGCCTGGCTCATGAGACGGGCCTGCAGTCCGATATGGGAATCTCCCATCTCCCCTTCCAGTTCCGCCTTCGGGACCAGTGCCGCCACGGAGTCGATGACGACAACGTCGATGGCGTTGCTCCTTATCAGGGCGTCCGCGATCTCCAGAGCCTGCTCGCCGCTGTCGGGCTGTGATACTATCAGTTCGTCGGTATTCACTCCGAGCCTGGCGGCGTATACGGGATCGAGGGCATGTTCAGCGTCTATGAACGCAGCAGTGCCGCCCTTCTTCTGGGCCTCGGCCGCTATGTGCAGTGCCACCGTGGTCTTTCCGGAACTCTCGGGACCGTAGATCTCCACGATCCTTCCCCGGGGGACACCGCCCACTCCCAGTGCGATATCCAGTGAAAGGGACCCGGTGGAAATGACGTCGATCTCTTCCATTGCCTTTTCTCCGAGCCTCATGATGGCTCCCTTGCCGTACTGCTTCTCGATGCTCTTCATCGCGAGCTCAAGGTTCTTTTTCTTTTCGTCCGTGTTAAGTGCTTTGCTTTCTGCCACTTTGCGTCCTCCTGCGTTCGGAACATTAAAACATTCGTTCGCTTAATTATATATCATCTCTTGCTGAAAATCAACTGTTTTCAAGATATCTTCTCAGCAGATTCAGCGCATCCATAACGGTCTTGCGGCGTATCTTTTCCCTGCTTCCGATATAATTATTGGCCAGAACTTCCGTTTTTCCTTCAAAATAAATTCCGATGAAAACCGTTCCGACCTTCTTTCCCTCACTCATTGAGGGACCTGCGACCCCGGTGGTGGAAAGCGCTGCTTTCGTGCCAAAGCGTTTTGCCGCTCCCCGCGCCATTTTCTCTGCGCACTGAGCGCTTACCGCGCCGTAGGTTTCAAGGATATCGTCCGGCACATCCAGCAGCATGTGCTTTATCTCGTTCACGTATGTGACAGCGCCTCCCCTGAAAACGGAGGATATCCCTGAGATCTTCGTTATCTCCCCCGCGAGAAGTCCTCCCGTGAGGCTCTCAGCAGTGGCCAGCGTGATGTTTCTGTCCTTAAGGAGCTTTCCGATATGCTCCAAAAGTTCATCCTCCCTGCCTTCGGCGAGATGCTCTCCGAACAGCCGCCGCAGTGCCTGCGACGTCGCGGCACACTGCCTTTCGCATTCCGCAGGGCTCTTTCCGGTGACCGTGAGCACCAGCCTCACCGCCCCGTCATCGATGTATGTATTGAGGGTCTCATTATCGGAAAGCGTGACATTTTCCCTGATCGCCTCTTCCAGTGACGACTCGGGAAGACCGTATACGATAAAGACCTTCTCCGCAGTCGTCCTTTCCGTCCTTGACGCTATCATGGGCTCGAAATGATCCTCGAACATCGGGATCAGCTCGTCCGGAGGTCCGGGGAACATGGCGACCGTCACATCATCCGTTTCCGTGAGGGATCCCGGGGCCGTGCCGTTGTCATTGGGTATGAGCACGCTCCCCTCTATCTGCCAGCATTGCCTTTCGTTGTTGGCGCTGGCTTCAAGGCCCCTGGCGGAAAAGAAGCGTTCGACCGCTTCATGGGTGGAGGGATCATACTTCAGTTCCCTTCCCAGGGCCCGCGCCACGGCGTTCTTCGTGATATCGTCCTGGGTGGGCCCGAGGCCCCCTATCGTCACGATAAGGTCCGCTGTCTTCCTGAGCCTTTCCGTCTCACTGACGATCATTTCCATGTCATCGGGGATGACGCTGTGGGCGACGCATTCTATACCCAGACGGGAAAGCCGCCCGGCTATGTAGGCGGCGTTGGTGTTCACCACGTCTCCGCACAGCACCTCGTTTCCGATGGCAAGAACGGCACTAGTTCTGATCAGCGGTCTCATAGCTTATAACGTCTCTGTTTTTGATCACATAGTTCGCTCCGCTCAGCACCGTAAAGAATACGGAGGCATAGTACAGAACATCCGAAACGGTCGGGAAAAAGCTCACCAGAGCGTCATAGTGCATAAGTACCAGGGCGCACATCTGCAGCATGGTCTTGATCTTGCCGAAGATATCCGCAGCCAGGACTCTGTTCTTCAGGACAGCCATGTTCCTCAGGGCCATAACTATGATCTCCCTGGAGACCATTATCACGACGCTCCATCCCGGTACTCTTCCCGCTTCACAGAAGAGGATGACGGCAGTCAGGACCAGTATCTTGTCCGCCACGGGATCGGCGAACTTTCCGTAGTCGCTGACAAGGTTATACTTTCTCGCGATGTTGCCGTCCAGGAAATCCGTGAAGGATGCGATGATGAACACCGCTCCCGCGATGTACATGTGTCCCATAAGGAACAGCACGACATAGACAGGCACCAGGATCATCCTGAGGGTGGTAAGCTGATTAGGCAGGTTTTTGTTGATCTTCATTTCTCTATTACTCCCCATAGATCGTATTCTGTCGAGTCCGTGATCAGGACTTCATAATATTCGTTGAATTCCAGTTCTTTATCGCTTTTCACATACACAGCTCCGTCTATCTCCGGGCTGTCAAGGTAGCTGCGGCCCACGTAGAAGCCCTCCTCCTCGTCCTCGATGAGGACTCTGAGGGTCCTGCCGACGAAACCGGAAAGGATCTCTTCCGAGACCTCCATCTGCGCCTGCATCAGCATGTCCCGGCGCTCCTCCTTCACTTCCTGGGGTATCTGTTCCTCCATCTGCGCGGCGGGGGTGCCTTCTTCACAGGAATAGCAGAACACTCCTGCTCTTGTGAGACGCGCTTCCCTCAGGAAGGAGCAAAGCTCCTGTGCCTCCTCATCGCTCTCCCCGGGAAAACCGGTTATGAAGCTCGAACGGATGGCGATGTCCGGCACGGCTTTGCGGAGCTTCGCGATCAGCTCCCTTATGGCGGCGGAATCGGTGCGGCGGTTCATCCTTTTAAGTATGCGGTCGTTTATGTGCTGCAGCGGGATGTCAATATATTTCACCAGTTTGCCGCAGGAGACGAAGGTCTCTATCAGCTCGTCGTCCACCTCCTCGGGGTAAACGTACAGCAGGCGGATCCATTCCACACCGCCGATTTCGGCGATCCTTCTGATGAGCTCGCTGATCATCCTTCTTCCGTAGAGGTCGATGCCGTAGTAAGCGGTATCCTGGGCCACCAAAATGATCTCGCTCTTTCCCTCTTCCTCTGCCAGGATACTTACCTCACTGAGGATATCCTCCATCCTCCTCGAACGGTGGGAGCCCTTAAGCTTCGGTATGATGCAGTATGTGCAGTGCTTCTCGCAGCCCTCCGATATCTTGACGTACGCGTAGGGCGTGTCATATTCCACCAGGCGGCCGAATTCCCCCTGGGGAGTATCTATGTCTCCGAGGAAGATCCCCCCGCTTTCTTCAGAGATTATGTCCGCTATGTCGTTGAAGGAACCCGTGCCGATGAACCAGTCCGCCTCCGGGATCTCCTTTTTCAGTTCCCGGGCATATCTCTGGGCCAGGCAGCCGAAGACGCCGATCTTCAGATCCTTTCTGTCCTCCTTCATGGCGCAGGCTTCCAGGATCGCCTCCACGCTCTCCTCCTTGGCGTCGTCCACGAAAGCGCAGGTGTTTATCATAACGATATCCGCCTCCTGCGGGTCGGACACGAGGACGAATCCCCTCTCGTCCAGAAGGGACGCGATGTATTCGCTGTCCGCCTCGTTCTTGGGACAGCCCAGCGTATGTATGTATACTGTCTTATTCGTCATTGCCGAAAAACTCCTCGTAACTTATCAGCACATCCCTGGGCTTGCTCCCGTCTGCGGGGCTGATGTAGCCCTTCTCCTCCATCTCGTCCACCAGTCTGCCCGCTCTGGAATAACCGACCCTGAGCTTTCTCTGGATCATGGAAGTGGAGAGCTTACCCTTGTTCTGGAAAGCGATCTCCATGGCTTTTCTTATCAGGGTCTCGTCGTCCCCGTCGTCGTCCCTCTCCTCCGCGGAGGTCTGCTTCACCGGACTCTCGGCGGCGGTCGCCTTTATCTCCTCCTGGATCTGCTCATCGTAGGACGCCTCGCCGCTGGACTCCCTGATGAAGGCCACCACGTTCTCGATCTCCTCGTCATCCACGAAGGCGCACTGGGCTCTTACGGGCTGGTTCTCGTCTATGGGCTTGTAGAGCATATCTCCCCTGCCCAGAAGCTTCTCCGCGCCGCCCCTGTCCAGGATGGTCCTGGAGTCGATCTGGCTGGTCACGGCGAAGGCGATACGGGAGGAGATGTTGGCCTTGATAAGGCCTGTGATGACGTTCACGCTGGGACGCTGGGTGGCCAGTACCAGATGGATGCCTGCTGCCCTGGCCAGCTGGGCGAGACGGCAGATGTAGGTTTCCACCTGCTGCGCCGCCACCATCATCAGATCGCTCAGCTCATCGATGATCAGCACGATGTGGGGCATCTTCTCCCCGCCGGAGGCGAGCATCCTGGAATTATATGAATCTATGTCCTTGACCTTGTTTTCCTTGAACTGCTCGTAGCGGTTCTCCATCTCCCTTACGGCCCATCCGAGGGCACCGCCCGCTTCCTTTGGGTTCGTGACCACAGGGATCAGAAGATGGGGTATGCCGTTGTAGACGTTCAGTTCCACCATCTTCGGGTCGATGAGGATCATCCTGACATCGGCGGGAGACGAATGGTACAGAATGGATATGATGATCGTATTGATGCAGACGGACTTGCCGCTGCCGGTAGCGCCGGCGATGAGCATATGAGGCATCTTCTTGATGTCCATCACCAGGGTATCTCCGGTGAGGGTCTGTCCCAGCGCCACGCTCAGCGGGGACTTGTTCTGTGTGAACTTCCTGTCCCTTATGATCCTCGAGAGCCTTACCGTATTAGCGGTCTTGTTGGGGATCTCGATGCCCACTGCGCTCTTTCCGGGGATGGGCGCCTCTATCCTGACCTGCTTCGCCGCCAGGGCGTATGCTATGTCGTCCGCGAGGTCCGCCACCTTCTTTACCCTGGTGCCGCTCTGTATCGTCAGCTCGAAGCGGGTTACCGCGGGTCCCACCGTGACATCGGTGATGTTCGCTTCCACGCCGAAATCCTCCAGGGCCTTTATCAGGCTGACCGCGGTCTCCTTCAGCTCTCCTTCATCAGAGGCGCTCTTGACGCTCTCAGAAGGCTTCAGGAGCGAATATGAAGGATATCTGTACCTGGGAGGGGCAGAGCTCTTTGAGCTCTCTATCTTCTTTGTGACTTCCTCCCTGGCGCTCTCGTTGTCGGCCGCCGTGATCTTCTCAGGCTGCCTGTCGCTCCCGGGGGCCTCCGTTTCGTCCTTCCTGCCTTCTTCTCTTTTCCTGGCTGCCCTGATGAGGCTTTCACCCACTTCCTCGGGAGTCTGCCTCTTTCTGGGGCTCTTTTCACCCGGGACATGCTTCTGGGAGAAGTCATCCAGCTTAACGGCCGTGCCGGAGGGGACCGTATTCCCATCTCCGGGGCTCAGCGCGCCCTTTTTCACATATATGAGCTTATCACCGTTTTTGGTCTCCAGTACCGTGCTGGTGCGCCTTAAATCTATGGTGCTGCCCTCCTTCACCCGGGGCTTCGACACGCTCTTTTCCCTGGGTGCGGGTTCCTTTTCGAAATCCAGAGTCCTGGAAGCGCTCCTTTCCCGGGCCTTCTGGGAGATGCGCTCTTTGATGTCCGTCGCAGTCTCCTTCGCCTTCTTCCCCGCCGTGCGCACGGCTCCCACCACACTTGTGTGGTAGACCAGTATGAAGGAAGCGATCAGGCCCACCGCGAGAAACATGTAGATCGCCGCCGGAGGCAGGAGGTATCTGAGATATCTCGCTGCAACGGAGAATAAAAAGCCCCCGGATGAACTCATGGTCCACATGTCCCTGATCATGATCCTTTCGTTCAGGGCATAGTCTGCGAACTCATTGAGGTACACCGATACGGTCAGCGCCACACAGGAAGCTGCGATATAGAGCCACACCCTGCCCCGGGGCCGGGAGATCAGCTTCTTCAGGGCGCTGAGAGTCATTGCCGTCACCACGCAGACGCTGCCTGTGGAACCGAACAGATGGGAAAGGGCCGTCCTGATGTATCCGGTCACCACGCCTCCCTGGGACCAGAAGAGGCTTATCCACAGGAGTATGCAAAGCGCAAGGAGAATAAACCCTCTGACTTCTGTCCTCAGGGCTCTCTCCTCTTCATTTTGTTTTCTCGTCTCGGCGCTCTTCGATGCCGCTGTTCTGCGGTTCGTTCCCGCCCCGCTTTTGGATGTGCTGCGGGAACGGGCGGATGAAGACGTGTTCCTTTTCCCGTTTGATACCATAAAAGCTATAATTCCTCTGCTATCTTTATAATCTTTCTGAGTCTCTTGTCCATGGTGGACCGGCTTATCCCGGCGAGCTGGGCCAGCTCGCTGAGGGGAGCCTCGGGATTGTCCGTACGGAGCCTCGCCGCTGCGAGAAGCGGTTCCGAAAGCTTCGCGAGCCTTCCCGCGTTCGTTATGGTGTCTATCGCCTCGATTTGTATCCTGGCAGCCTCCAGAGCCTTGTTGGTGTTCGCGATGTCACAGTTCGCAGCCCTCTGGGCTCCGGCCCGTATCTCCCTGATAAGGGCCGCGTCCTGTATGTCCAGAGCGAACTTCCCCGCGCCGCAGAAAGCCAGGTACGAGACTATGTCCTCCTGCCGTTTGATGTAGACCGCCGCGGACCTTCTCGCTTCCCATAGATGGGCCTCTATGCCGGGGGTCTCCCTGAGCAGCTCTATGAACGAAAGGGCATTGGCCGTGTTCGGGAAACGGAACTCCAGCCTGAAGCTTTTTGTAGGCTCATATACGTATCCGCAGGCGATCACCATCGCCTTCAGGAATTCCCTCATATCCTCCGCGGAGGTCATGATCGAAGTATCGATACCCCCGCTGATGTAGGTCCCCTCGCTGTCCAGCATGTTGAAGGTATGCAGTATCTCCATGGCCTGAGATGAATCTTCTATGCTCAGTATATATCTGCTCTTTTCTCCGAAATTGTCCTTCTGCCTTATCTTTACCAGCTCCGGGGAATAGCCGAAAACACTTTTGATCAGCCTGAAGGCGTATGTCGCGCTCACGCTCTGGGAGCTCTCGAATTTCAGTCCGAAGCGGCCGAAGCCCCTGATGGACAGACTGAAGGACGAGAAGACCATCGCGTACAGCGCAGCTGTCGCTTCCGTCATTTCCTCCGGCACCTGTCTGGCCAGGGCGGATTTCAGTTCTTCATTAAAACCCATAGGATGATTATACCATATTTGAGATTTTATAATGCGACTACGTGAGGGGATTTGGGCTCTCTTTATGATATACTTGCTCTATGGATGAAATGTATGAGAGGACCCGTTCCCTCTTGGGAGATGCGGCCGTAGAAAGGATCAGAGCGTCATCGGTATGTATAATCGGCCTGGGCGGAGTCGGCTCCTACGCGGCGGAAGCCTGCGCCCGCAGCGGGTTCGGCACCATAGGGCTGATAGATCACGATTCCTACTCCGCTTCCAACCTTAACCGGCAGCTGGGAGCCCTGCGCTCCACTCTCGGAAGAAAGAAGACACAGGTCACTGCAGAGCGCATAAGGGACATAAATCCCCATGTCGCTGTCCTTGAGAAAGATATCTTCCTCACCGCTGACAACGTTCCGCTTCTCGGTCTGGAGAAGTTCGATTTCGTCATAGACGCCATCGACAACGTCACCGCAAAGACCGCTATCGCCTGCTTCTGTCATGACAGGGGGATCACCTCGGTCTGCGTGATGGGCACGGGAAACAAGCTGCGTCCGGAGATGCTCGAAGTGTCCGACATCTATTCCACCAGCGTCTGTCCCCTGGCAAGGGCGGTGAGAAAGCTCTGCCGCGAGGCGGGCCTTCCATCCCTGAAGGTCATATATTCCAGGGAGGAGCCCCTGGTGAGGACCCGCACCCCCGCCAGCATGAGCTTCGTTCCGGCCGCGGCAGGCCTTCTGGCCGCCAGGGAAGCCGTGCTCGCCGTGACGGGAGGACTCGCTGCGGCCAGGTCCGAGAATGGACCGGGATCCATCCAATCACATGAACACAAAGGTACACGAAATGCTTAGAAAAAAACTTTCAGTCATACTGATCATTATACTGATACTTTCCGTGATCCTCGTCCCATTAGCCGCCTTCGCGGAAAACGGGGAGGGCGGCACATCCCAGCAGGACGGCGGAACCGATCAGCAGCCGGAGGAAGGCACTGCGGATCAGCAGCCGGACCAGAACGAAGAAAATATTCCTTCCGCGGCTCCTATGGGCCCGAAAGTGAATTACTACAAGGCCAGGATAGTCAAGGTCGTCACGCTGACCCAGAAGGAAGACGAGACCCTCATCACCGGAGAGGTGGTCCAGCAGTGCATGGTGGAGATCGTTTCGGGCCCCTTCAAGAACAGAGTCTACCAGATAGACCTCATAACCTTCGAGAGCAGTGTGGACTTCAGGCTTTTCGAAGTGGGCGACACCGTTATGGTCGCCTGCGAACTCGACAAGACTTCGGATATAAAAAGCATCTATATTTACGATTACTACAGAGTGGAGAATCTCATCCTTATGGGAGTCATCGCCGCTGCCGTGGTCCTGGCCATCGGCTTCGCCGCGGGCATCCGCTTCGCGGTCTCCGTGGTGATCTTCGCCCTGAGCTACCAGTTCTTCTTCGTGCCCTTCATGCTCAGGGGTTATTCGCCGATAATTCTGATAATCCCCATCTGTCTGGTCATCATAGTGCTG
>CADBPP010000286.1 GCA_902796565.1 uncultured Eubacteriales bacterium
CGGATCTCCAGCATGGAGTTGTAGCCCAGCGCCGGATCCTCCAGCTTCTGCTTCTGCGCCTCCGCCATGGTTCTTTCCGAGAGGCATTCAAAGATGAGATAGTCAATATTTCCGCGGTAAATGAGGTCGCAGGCGGGCTCCAGACGCTCGACGGAGCAGCCGCCCGATCCGGTCCCGATTCTGATTTTCTTCGTCATATCAGCTATTCCTGTTGAGGCACCAGAAGAGTGCCTTTTTCTTTATGAATGTAAATCCTGTATACAGGAAAACAATGTACAGGGCCATGAAAATGAGCCCCGCAAGCACCTTGTCATACGCCATATAATCCGCGTTGTACTGGACAAAGTACCCAAGTCCCGATGTGGTCGCGAACATTTCCGCAACCGTCAAAAGAATAAACGAGAAGTTGAGAGCCGTCGCAGCTCCCTGAAAGATGGACGGCAGTGCGCCCGGTATGATCACAAACAGCACCTTTTTGATCCCGCGCAGATGAATGACATCCGCATTTTCCAGATATGTTTCCTCGATGAGGAGTACCCCGCTGATTGTCGCATTCAGGAAGGGCCAGAAGCAGCCCATAAAAATGACGGCAACCGAGGAGATATAGAAGGTGGGAAGCAGCGTGATCAGATACGGTGTAAACATGGAGGGAGGCATGGGAGACAGCGCGTAGATAATGGGCTGCAGGCTCCTGTGCACCCTGGGGCAAAGTCCGATGACCAGCCCCAGGCTGATTCCCAGAAACGCTCCCAGAAAATAGGCGGGAAACAGCAGTCTGGAGGAGCTGACCAGACTCTCGAATAATTTGGGCAAAGAAGAGATGAAGGCCGGTATGATCCTGGAAAACCCCGGGAATATCAGAATTCCCAGAACCTCCGTCACATCTGTCAGCAGTTCATAGATGCCGACCAGAGCGAGGACAATCAGAATTGTTCCCGGATAAGCCCATCTTCTCTTTTCTTTGCCCTGATTATTCATGATTTTGTTTCTCCGTTCAGCGGTCTTTGATTACTGCTTCAGCATTTCCTTATTCCAGTTCTCATAACGCTCTGTCAGACCGCTGTAGAACTTGTCGTCGGGGTTCTCCGCAATAATGGAATCCATCGCCGCTTTGTAAGTTGCGATATCAATATGAGACTTCACATCCGTATCCTTGTTCTCGACGTAATCGATCTTGCACATCGTATCCCACATGGCAAGAACGCCGTCGCTGTTCGGATCAGACTCAAAATTCTGATAGGTATCCAGAAGAAGGGTTTTGGCATCCTTCTCTTCCATTTCCATATATTTCTGGAAGATCTTGACGCTCTCCTCCGGCTTTTCGTTCAGGAACTTCTCCGCCTTGATCAGGGTGCGGGTATACTTCTCCGCAATTTCCGGATTTTCCTTGAACCACTTCGTATTCGCCACCTGTCTGCAGCAGACGGCATCGGGCTCAAGCTCATTTGTCCATGTGAGGATCTTAAGGCCGCTCTCCACCGCTTTCATATAGGTGGAATTGGTTCCGACGCCTACATCCACCTTCTTGGCCTGGACGGCTGCCAGAACCTCCGAGGGCTTCTTAAACTCGACAATCTTCACATCCTTCTCAAGATCGTATCCGGCCTCGATCATGGCCTGGCGCCAGATCAGGTCAGGCGTGTACATTCTGGGTACCGCGACCGTCTTGCCGACGAAGGAGGAGAGATCCTTGTACTCGAAATCGGCGTTTGCATAGACAGGCATTCCGCCCATGACATAGCCGCCGAAGATGGTCAGGTCCCCGCCGTTGGAAATAAAAGAAAGCGGAGCCGCTGTTCCGAAATTAATGCCGACATCCGACTTTCCCGCAGAGACAGCCGTCAGGGCGTCCGTCGAATTATCAAAGGTCTGAAGATTAAGCTCGAGTCCCTCTTCCTCGGCAAACCCTTCATCGATCGCGATGAAGCTGAGAATACTCCCCGTATTCGGGTTGTAGGCAAGATTCACCGTTGTGAGATCCTTGGATTCCGTCGCGGAAACTGTGCAGGTGCCGAAGACCGCACTGAGCGAGACCGCCGCTGCCAGAACTGAACCGATCACTCTTTTTTTCATTGCTACCTCCTAAAATGAATTATAATTGATTATTACTCAACAGAGAGGATTCCTTGAAATCTCCCTGGGTAATCCGCTGCTCAATATCCATATTGAGGACGCTCAGCAAATTGCTTCTGATCTTCATGGTCTCCTGATCCGTGACGATCTCAGACCGCGACAGCGCTTTTTTGTCACGGAATTCATACTGATAGATCACCCTGCTCGGCTTAAGGCCGAGTACGACGATTTTATTTGCGAGAAGAATTGCCTCATCGACATCGTGGGTGATAAAGACAACCGTCTTATCCTTCTCCTTCTTCCAGAGATCCATGGTGATGTCCTGCAGCCGGGCCC
This sequence comes from uncultured Eubacteriales bacterium, assembly GCA_902796565.1. Lineage (GTDB taxonomy): Bacteria > Bacillota > Clostridia > Eubacteriales > Anaerofustaceae > RUG14186. Next base: position 2,410 of record CADBPP010000286.1, read on the forward strand.
TTGTCACCGCATCCAGGGCCCCGAAGGGTTCGTCCATCAGGAGGACGGAGTTATTGAGCGCCAGGGACCGGCAGATCGCGCAGCGCTGCCTCATGCCGCCCGAGAGCTCAAAGGGGTACTTGTTGTAGACCTGCTTATCGAGGCCCACTTCCTCAAAATAATCCAGTACGATCGACTTCAGTTCTTTTTTGGATTTTTCCGGATACTTCTGTTTCATCGCCAGAACGATGTTGTAACCGGCGGAAAACCACGGGAACAGGCTGTAATCCTGAAACACGACGCCCAGATCCGGGGCCGTCTCCTCCCGCTCCTTTCCGTCAAACAGAATTCTGCCCTTCTGCGGCTTTCTGAGACCGGCAATGAGACGCAGAAGCGTACTTTTCCCGCATCCGGACTGGCCGAGAACACAGACAAAATCCCCGCTCTCTATCTTCAGATTGACGCCGTCAATAATGACCTCGTCTTCCGTGTATGAAAATGTGACGTTCTCTATACTGATTTCACTCATGATTAAATTCCCGTCTCTTACTTACACCGGCCGCGATGAGAATCATCACGGCTTCCGCCAGAATCGCACATGGCAGCAAATCCCTGTCAGGAAAAAGCATCCTGGAAATGATCAATGTCAGCAGCCCCGTAAGCATGGCCGCAATGATCCCTTTCTCCGAAACGCGGATCCGCCCGGACAGCGCCGCGGAGAGCGGGATAAAAATGACCGTACCCCTAAGTCCCATGGACAAAAAGCCGATATCATTGATCATGGATCCCGAAAACAGACAGGCGGATCCGTATGCCGCAGCCAGTACGGCGATGATCACGGCTCTGCGCACCGGAAGGCCCATTTCCCTGCCCGCAAACACGAAGGAGCCGATATCATCGATCAGGACCGTGGA